>JBBDMI010000005.1:18850-155756 GCA_040878395.1 Candidatus Dependentiae bacterium
TATTTTCATAATCTCGCGGTGGCAATGGCGGCACCACTTCTCCCATTAAATCATCTCGTGGTGGTACTGGAGGCGGAACAAGATCTTCATACTTTGATGGCAATGGTTGATGCTCAATTGCATATATAACTTGATTTGCAACTTCTTTTAATCTTTGTGCAATCTGCTGATCAAGTTTCTTTCTTTCTTGTGCAGACAAAAGATCTAAAACAAAAAATTTAACCGATCGATAATCCCCATTTGGTCTTAAATTTAAAAATACTTGCGCATTCATCAATCGTTTATTCAATCCTGGTCCTGATTGCATTAATTGATCAATTGCATAATTTCTATTTTGTATACGTCCTTGAGCAATTGTATCGACCATATTTTTTGGCACAAACAACTGTACTAACATTTGGCCGCCCATATTATCTGGAATTGAACGATTTACCAATGTAATTAGTTCATTAAGTGATTGCGGTTTATACAAAGCAATATCTGCAAAATCTTGTTGGGTCAATCTTCGCGGCACACCAAAAACTTGTTGCCGAAATAACTTTTGTGTTTTGTTATTTACTAGCTTTTCAGGATTAAATTCCGCTAATACTGGTTTATCTTGTGTAACATATCCTAAATAATTCAATAACGGCTCTTGATAAACTCTACTAATATTATTATATCCTTTGGCCCTTAACTGATTACCCAAAAAAGCTAATATTCTTTTTTTTATAATCAACTCACGAGGCACCGTAAAATAAAAAGAATAAAAGTCAGAAGCAAAATTTTGTTCTTTATTGCGCAACCGTTGCAACAAGGTATTGATATCGAACCCTTGTGCAGTTTTAGGTAATAAACCTCTTTCTTGATAAAGCTGCTGTAATTGACTTGGCGCCTTCCTTTGTATTGCAACTTTTTGGATCAAATTACGCCCTGCAAAAGATGTTGGTACTCTGCGAGGCTCAACTGCACCTATGGCAATTGAAACTAAAAACAAAGCTGCCGCTATTATTTTCTTCATCTATTTTACCCTTGTATATCAAGTCCTATAATCAAACTCTATATATTAAGGAATAACACAAATATATTCAAATAGTCAATAATGCTGTTTTTTGCAAAAAAAAGATCGACTTTTGCTGAAGTCGACCTTTTTTTTAATATCTTATAAAATCAACATCCAATAGGAAAATCGATACATGATGGACAATATTTTTCACGTATTGCTTCTGAAATACATGACTGTGGCCCAAGGCATACACCACAACATGATGGATCAGAGCATACATTCATATTACCAGATTTATATTCTGCAACTACTTGAAAGGTATTCGGTCCTTCGGCCAACGGTGCCGCTGGCGTAAATGTCCACTCATTTTGATCACCCGTTGTTATAACACGACCAGCTTCATTACCATTGATATACACCGTGATATTCGATGGATTTTGCGCCTTACCACTTAAAATTGGTGGATTAGAATTACAATTGCTCAACTTTTGCGGGCTATCAATAGTCGGCGCAACAAAAACATCTTCCTCGGTGTTATCATTTAAATATCGTGCAACGGCAAAGTCAGTTGGCTCGCCATCAGCTAGTTGCGTTACACCAGCGAGAACAACTTTACCATCTTGTTGCAATGCTGTACCGTTCGCCTCATTGTTTGGTGGAGTACCTCCAAAATCTGTTACAACAAAACCAGGACCTGGATTCCCACCAAATGTTGTATCAAGTACACCTGCATTTGTGTAACGAACAAGAACAAAACGTTTATCGCCATCGATAACATCTTCATGTAATCCTGCAATTAATATTTTTTCATCATTCTGTATGTTGACCGCATTACCATTTAAACTTGTATCTGTCAGAGCAAACGAAGCTTCACCATCTCCATTAAAACTATTGTCCGGACCACCATTGACTAAACGACGGGTGGTTACAATTTCTTCACCTGCAGGAACAAAAGAGGTTCCAACTGCAACAATTCTACCATCGGGATAGATATCAACCCCACTTGCTAATTCATTAATATCATCATTAAATACGACTTGATCTACACCATTATTATTAAACGTAAGATCTAAGTTACCATCACACGTAATGCGTACTATCTGAAAATGAAATGTATTTAAATCCTGTTCACCTTGTCCCGCCAATACAATATTATCTGTAGTTCCAATAGACTGAATTCCTACCGATGTTGCAGTGCTAGAAATATTAGCAATACCTCCAACTGGCATAACATCTGAATATACAGCACGCCCAGCTCCTCCCGCAAAACTATTATCTAATGAACCATCGGAGTTCAATACAGCAACGGCATAAAAAACATTTTGATTACCAGGCAATAACGAAGCATCCTGAGCATCACCAACTACAACAATACGCCCATCACGCTTAAATGCAACTGCACGAGCTTGCGCAAGAGAAGCACCAAAAAAATCAACCAACTTTACTCCAGGAGTACTTCCTGTCGGATTAAATGTAGGATCTAAATCTCCATCTTGTGTATAACGCACGACAACAAAACTTGATGTACTCATCAAATCATTAGTTGATCCAACAGCAATAATCTTGTTATCTGGTTGTACTGCTAAACCAACAATAACATCTACTGATCCTACAAGACCTATATGCTGCTGTTTTGCCTGCTCAAGAGTGCCATCTTCATCTAAAATGATAAGCCCAAAATCAGAACCTGTTGCCGTTTCGACAGAACCACCTATAACAATTTTACCATCATGCCTATTTACAACCGCTAAACTGGTTGCATCCATATCTTGAGCACCAAAATTGGCAATAACTCGTCCGTCGGTACCAAAATCAGGATCAAGAGCTCCATCAAAATCACCAGCATAAGCAAAGCTGCTCAACAGGCTTAACAATAAACCCAGAACTTTTTTCATTATGTTATCCTTTTTAATTTATCAATTTAAAATGCTAAGCCCATTTTTACCCATACCATCCAGTTGTCTAATACTGCACAGTCACTACCAAATTCATAGGAAGCACCAATACCAATTAAAGATGGATATTCACAAACTTCACCATCATAACCGAGTGAAGCATAAATGGTGTTACTTAATACACGTGGTGTCGCGCCGGAATTAAGATTTAAATCATCACATGATAACTCAACAAATTCAGCATCTGATGGTGCAACGTTATCACCAGCTACGGTTTGACAAATTTGAGCACAACTTGCCGAGACAGGATTTTGTTGGCAATCGCCAACCATATCATAAATACCTAAATTTTGAGGTAAACAACAAAGCTCAACGCGCTCTTGTTGTCGCCACCATAGATCATAACCTAATTCTGCATTTATTTGGCATTTTTGATAATGCAATGCAACCCACCAATCAATAACACCACGAGGTGTCACACGGACCTCTTGGGTGAATGCATTAATACCAGGCAATGCATTCGAACGTGCATCACTTTCTACCACCTGTAAATAACGAGACCAATCGCCATTTTTACACAAATCAAATGAACGAACTTCACATGCACGCAATACATAACGATATTTAAAATCAGTAAGAAGAGTTAGTGCTTGATTGTCACATTCCCATACACGCAGATCACCAATTAAACCAAGACCGATACTGCCATGCTTACTACCTACAGTCGGTTCAAAAATATATTCCGGACAACTGCGTTTACCGGTGGAAACCGTTGCAACAAAATATGGACTTAAATGATCTGTATCACAATAAAACCAATCATAACCAAATTTGAGCTGAATATCATCAACACCTTTTCGTGTGAGTGAGCATTGACTAAATTTACCAAATTGCCAGTCAGGTTGATTTAAAGCTTCGCATACACCCTCAACATCACAAGCAACACCTTCGACACAATTTTCTTCGCAAAAATGAATGTCATGCCTTGCACGCATTACTGCAAATGAAATATCAAACCAGCTATGACACACTAAATGTGAAAAATTAAAACGAAAATTAAAATAGGCACCAATAACAGAACGCTGCGGACGGATTGAAACACACGATTCAAAATCACTGCCATCTGCACCAATTAAGTTAAGCCACAATGAACCAACATCTCCGGTGCCATCCTCTTTAACATCAATGCATGATTGCTTACAAGGTAAAAAATATTTTGCAGTTTTTTTACCATTCGTTGATCGCTGATAAAATGGAGAAACTTGCATTGTCCACCAAGCAACATCATTTTCACACACAACGTCATGATACCACCAATATAAACTTAAACTATGTTGTAACATATTATTTGGCGTAATTTGACGTGCTTTAAAAAAACTATGTGCAATATCGCAATCAGTATCACATCCCTTATTGGAAAGACATGAATCATTACAATTTGAACGGCATGGCATTGGCACGAGACAGGTTGTTTTGCTCTTACCACAAGGAATGCAACTCCCACAATTACTTGCCGCCTGCATTGCAGATATGCAAAACATACTCAAAAACATTAACCATCGATTATACTTCATCATTTTATTCCTTGCTCCAATTTTTACCTATAAATAATAGCTTGAGCCGACTACATATGATTTACCATCTTTTTCAACCGGTTCAACATACCCAATTTTGCGTGCATTGTTCAAACGGAAACTCACTTGTCCTGGACCACTTTTGACCGTATTAACAAACAAACGAACAAATGCTTTACCATCTTCATCTTTTATATTAATAAGATTCTTCCAAATTAAATTATAGTCATCACCATAAGCAAAACATAACCCACTAAAATCAAAAGCAAATATAGTCAAATCACCACGAATAAATTTTCCATTGCGTAAAACAAACTCACGAAACACCTGTTGGCGCGGATTACTTCTTAAATAATCTGACGCTGTCTTTACCAACAAAATCGTTGTTTCTCGTTTTGATATTGGATATAAGCCACATGCAATAACATATGATTCAGTTCCCAAATCAATTTTTTCAACATAGGTAGATCTAAATAAATTGCTCAACTTATAATCAACCCATCCCGGTTCATTTTGTGCTTTTTGAATCATGCTACGCACATAAAATTTGCCATCTTGATCTGCAACGTCCCAAAAATTTTTCCCTACTAAATCTAAGTTATTTCCATGCGCAACACATTTGCCATCTAAAGTATAAACTTCAAGATACAGATCTCCATACAAAAATTGATTATTACGCTTGTCATTGAATGTTTCAACTGAAAGCGACAGCCCATTTGCTTTCATAAATCTAAACCCTTGCCGTACCAAATCAATCGCTTGTTTACGACCGGCATCAGGATAAAATCCACACGCAATAAAATACTGATTACCTTTAGTATCTGTTACTTTTTGAGCATAAGCATGTTTTTCAGTCTTTTTCGATCTGTATTTAATCCAAATACCTTCATCTGATTCTTTCAATTTTTTAATAATTTCTTGGTTTACCTTTAACCCTTTTGAATCTTGATAATCCCAAGCGTTTGAACCAATAAGACCTGGACGATCTCCTTGCGCTACTATCTTACCTTTAAAATCAAGTGCATATAAATACAGATCACCTAACACAAATTGACCACGAGGATAACTGATAAGAGCAAAAACATTATCTGCTGAATTTCCACTTTTCATTTGTTCATCAAACAAAGCTGATGCACCTTTGACCAAACTTACAACTGAATCTTCTTTTGAATGCGGGTAGTAACCGGTACCAATAGCATAAACTTTGCCATCTTTGACCACCTTTTTTACATATGAAACTTTTGTTGCATTACGCCAACCATAGGTAATCCATCCACCGCCATCCTTTGCTTTGTTAATAATATTTTGAACTATGGGCACACCGTAAGAATCTTGCAAATCCCATAGATTTTTCCAAATTAATTGTGCCTGCTGCCCATGGGCTAAACATACACCTTGCACATCATACACAAAAAGATACAGTTCACCTTCAACATAATCACGACTATGACTAAAAGCATTAAATGCTTTATCTACATCATTTGCCATTAAATAGTTCATGCCACGTTCAACTAAATCAACTGACTTCTTTCTCTTAGATTCAAAATCAACATTCCCTTCATTAAAATGAGACGCGGACTCATTATTTTTTGCTCGATGTACTTCACCTGCATAAACAAAAGATGTAATAATTACACACACAAATACATATATATTATTTTTCATATTCATTACAGATCCTTACTTACGACGATTACCGGTAAAGCGCAATAAAAATAAAAAGAGATTGATAAAATCAAGATATAACATTAATGCGCCCAAAATTGCTATTTTATTTTTTGTTTCTACATCAGCCATAAGTTGCTGACTTAATGCTTTTATTTTTTGCGTATCGGCTGCAGTTAATAAAGCAAAAATAACTACACCAACCATAGAGATTGCATAATCAAACCAAACACTTTGCAAAAACATATTCACAATTAATGAAAGAATGACTCCCCACAAAATCATAGTGACAATATTACGTACTGTGGTTAAATCTGTTTTGGTAAAATAACCATATAATGACATCCCACCAAACATTCCTGAAGTAACAATGAATGTCGAAGCAATTGAAGATAAAGTATAAATACGCAATATCAATGACATCGTAATGCCGATTGAAATGGCATACACCATAAAAAGTGCAACCGCAGTTGCATAGTTCATTTTATGCAGCATGCTACTGAGTACAACAACTAACACTAACTGTGCTGCAAAAATAACCCACAATAACCATGGTTTTTGCATAACATAAAAAAAGAATGTTGGTGAAGATGCTACATAAAATGCAGTCACAGAAGTTACCGCTAAGGCTGCACACATCCATCCATAAACTTTATACATGAAATTAGCGTGTGCTTTCTCTTGCGCATAACCAAATTCTTGAAACATTCCTCGCTCCTTTTTTTTTAAAAAATTTACTTATAACTTTGATACTAAACTTATAAATACTAAACGTAAATCTGCAATAGTTTTGAAATCACCCTATACACGACTTAATTATGCATCCCTTGCTAACTACTTACAACTGCGATATATTTACAAAAAAAGAGGAGCTCTCATGCGCATATATCAAGGTATTATTTTTATACTCATACCATTCTATGTCGTCTCTATTGAAAGTAAAAAGCGTATAAAATGCCCCGATCCTATAGATTACACCGGCACACTTTGTACATTGCGTAACCGCGAATATCCCATCTCGCATATATCAATAGCCAATAAGCAACAATGTGTCCCTGTCTATCGCGCACCATGCAATACCAATACTATTGTCACCAACTTATCTTATAATCCAAAAGATTATATCATACATCTAAACCTTGCTCATATTAAAGAAATAGAAATTCCCTATCCTTATGCTACCTGGGTTTTTAAAGCATCATGGCATCGCGGAAAAGATAAATATCTTTTGATCAAAGTAACTTGGCATGATGAAAAAAAAGCTCCACAACATTTTTTAATTGAACCACAAAGACGCTTAACTGCACGCGTTAAAAAAAAGATTCGCGTAGCTGATCGCAAGCTACCATTCCGTGGATTTAAGAAAATTACTATCGATGCAATTAAAAAGTAAACATGGCTCTCTTTTTGCAAATGTGGTATAACTAACAAAAAATATATTATTTTCGCATGCTATTGCAAGGAGAAATTATGGCAATTTCAATAACAAATGAAAACTTTAAAAATGAAATTGAATCTGAACAAGGTCCAATTGTTATAGATGTTTTTGCAAGCTGGTGTGGCCCCTGCCAACAAATGGAACCGCTTTTTGAAGAACTTGAAGAAGAATTAGGCGAAAGTTATAAATTTGCAAAAATAAATGTTGATGATGCTCGCGACATTTCAATCAAATATGGTGTCACCTCTGTCCCTACGTTCCTTTTTATCAAAGGCGGCGAAATAAAAGGAAAAGAGACCGGCTATATGAGTAAAGAAGATCTAAAAACAAAAATGCAAAGCTATCTTGGCTAATTACAAAAGGGGCAGGATTGCCCCTTTAATATCAATCTTAACTATTTTCCATTTGATCCATTAACTTTATAATGTTATCCCAAGCGAATATTTCATTTTCTTTATATACCATGTTTTTATCACCGGCATACACAACGTATCCTTTTTCATCTTGTAAACCAGCAATTTTTTTCCAAATATTAAGGCTTTTATAAAAACTATCTCTAAATGTCATTCCTGATTTAATCTCTATAGGCACAATTGTATCAAAGTTCTTTTCAAAAGCTGCATCTATTTCATGACCTTGCACATCTCGCCAAAAGTATAGATCCGGTTTTAAATGTTTATTATAACGATATTTATACATTTCACTAATCACAAATGATTCAAAAATCGCACCACGCATTGGATGAGTATAAAGATCGTGAGCTGATTTTATATTAAGTAAAGAACAAATAATACCGGTATCATAAAAGTAAATCTTAGAGCTTTTAATCATACGCTTACTAAAGTTTTTAAAGTACGGATTTATTTGAAAAATGATATAACTCGCTTCAAGAATAGAAATCCAGGATTTGACTGTATTTGGACTAATGCCTGCATCACGCGCAAGTTCTGCATAATTTAATAAATTTCCTGTACGGGCAGCACATAATTTAATAAATCGACCAAATGATACAACATCACTAATATTAATTATTTGGCGTACATCTCGTTCTATATAGGTAGTAATATAACTGGAAAGCCATGCTTGAATGTTAATAGGCTGCACATAAAGACGAGGATAACACCCTTTAAACAGCAGTTCTTCTAAGCTCGAAGGTAATAATTTAGCATCACTTAACTCTTGTACTGTTAATGGTAATAAAGTAAGCAATACAATTCTGCCTGCAAGCGTTTGTGTAATTTTTTCAAGCATTAAAAAATTTTGAGATCCGATAATAATAAATCTACCCGGCCTATAAGCTTCATCAACTATACCTTGCATATAAGAAAAAAGTTCCGGCACCTCTTGCATCTCATCAATGATTATCCCTTTTTCTTGAGCGACTGATGCAAAAAATTTTCTTGGATCATTTCGTACCATAGTACGGGTATCAATATCTTCTAATGAAATATAGGCATACCCTGCAAATGTTTCTTTTGCTAATGTAGTCTTACCCGATTGGCGTGGCCCTAAAATTGCCACAACCGGAAACTGTTCAGCCATTTTTCACGTGTGACATTTCTATGGAGTTACAACAGTCCAACAACGGCCCCTAGATTTTTTTATCTTTCAAATCAACACCAAGCTCTATCAACTTATCACGCAATTGATCCGCTTTTGCCCAATCTTTATCAGCACGAGCCTGTACGCGCTCATCAATTAATTGTTGGATTTCCGGCGTAATTGTCACCTTTTTTTCCGGTAATGGTTCCAGTGTTAAGCCAAGAACTTGCTGCAAAAAAAACTTCACTACACAAAGTTCATCTTTATCTTTTTGTAATCTATCAAGATGTTCAAACAAAACACCAAGCATCCCGGGTGTGTTTAAATCATCATATAAGAATACAAGCATTTTTTGCACCGTCGGACTGGTGAGCATATCTTGATGAGATATATCTTGCGAACACAAAGCATCAAAAACACGCGTTAAGCGTTTATAACTTTTTTGTACAGCTGTTACATCATCAAATGAAAAATCAAGCGGAGCACCGTAGTGATGGCTCAAAAAATAGTAACGTATCACCATAGGATCAAACTGCTTGAAAATATCACGTAAAGTGAAAAAATTACCCAATGATTTTGACATCTTTTCTTTATTGATTTGCACAAAACCATTATGCATCCAGATGCGCGCCATCGGCAGATCGTGCAAACTTTCTGATTGTGCTATTTCATTTTCATGATGTGGAAAAATAAGATCACGACCACCACCATGAATATCAAACTCTTTTCCCAAATACTGTTCTGCCATAACTGAACATTCAATATGCCAACCGGGTCTGCCATATCCCCACGGACTTTTCCAGAAAGTCCCATCGTCAGTTTTTTTCCACAATGCAAAATCTAGTGGGCTTCGTTTTCTATCATTTTGTTCCACACGCTGACCGGAAATCAAATCATCTTTTTTTTGTTTTGATAATTTACCATATTGATCGAAACTATCGACAGAAAAATAAACATCGCCATCAGATGCATAGGCATGACCTTTTTGTATCAATTTTTCAATAAAGGAAATAATATGCGGTATCATTTGCGTCACACGTGGTTCAAATGTCGGATCTAAACAGTTAAGACTTTTGACATCTTCATTGAATGCATTAATATATTTTGTAGTTATTTCAGGATAACGATTAATATCACCAAATTCTATTAATGCACGTTTTAAAATCTTATCATCAATATCGGTAAAATTTCTGCAATAATGTACGTCATAATTTAAAAATTTGAGCACACGCACCAAAAGATCAAATGCTGTATAACATCTACCATGACCTAAATGCGCATAATCATATGGCGTAATACCACACACATACAGATCAGCAATATTTTTTTTTATTGGTTCAAACGATTCTTTTTTTCGCGATAATGTATTTGTAAGTTTCAACATTTATTTTTGCTCCGTTTAACTTTTTTTATCTTATTTTATATTTCATATCATTTTTTGTTTATTGTTGATTGTAGCATAATTTATTTTGTCTTGGCCAGGCGGCTTTATTGTTCTTTTTTTACTTTATGCTGTACCACTATTTATCATTTTTCATTTCATGCCAACTTTGTCCCAGAGGTAGTAGCGAGGATACCTTTGAACCTGTCCGGCAAGGACAAAAAAAGAATTTAAAAAATGAAATTCCAATATCCACTGGCCAATTTTTTAAAATACAGTATCATATCTACATATTCTACAAATGATATTAAAAGCAAAAAAAGGTACCCAGGAGCTCACAACTATGCTATCAATGGGAAAAAAAGGAAACCCAAGGACAACCGTCCTCTTTGTATGGTGCAGCATAATCACACATTTTATTATTGCATCACATGTTACTGCAGCAAACGAACATGATATTAAACAGATAATTGATCAATCAATTGCTGAACAAATAACTGAACAACAAAGCCAGCAAACTTTTATACATGATCATGAACTTGAAGATCTAGATCCGGACAATTCAAATAACAATGAAAGCAAATATACATTTGATGATGATGAACAAATAGAAGATAATGATGAATATGAGGAATATGAAACTGAAGACGAATTACAAGAAGACGACTTATCCCAAGAAGCGGAAGAAGATTTAGGACCGGAATTCCGTACCATTAATCAAATCTATATTGTTGGCAATCGACATATTCCAACTGAAGCAATTTTAGATCGCATTCCATTTTTGCCCGGTGAAATATTTCAACCACAAAAAACGCGCTCTATGATTCGCAGTCTTTACTATGATTTAAAACGATTCAAAAACATCACTGTTGAAGCTGAAAATATTGGTAAAGAGCTAATCGATATTTATATTGTTGTTGAAGAAAAAAAACCGCTGTTAAGTGTTACCTTTACCGGCAATACACAAGTTACTGAAAAAGAGATCTCTGAACGTATCAACTTCAATGATATCCCTACAATTGACGAACAAGAACTTAATAAATATGTACAAATCATTAAAAAAGTGTATATCGACAAAGGTTATCTTCTCACTCATATCACCCCGGAACTGATAGAAGAAAATGGCAAAGCACATATTGTTTTTCATATTGAAGAAAATGATAAATCAATCATCAAACGTATTGATTTTTGTGGGAACCAGAATATAAACAGTAAAACATTACGCGGCATCATGTTTACTCGTGAAGATTGGATTTTGAGCTTCATGGATAAAGCAGGTACCTATAATCCTGAATGGCTTGAACGGGATAAACATGTGCTGGAACAATATTATCAAAACAACGGTTTTATTAATGCAAAAGTATATGCAACTGATGTTGATATGGACGAAGAATCACGACACATTCATATCACTGTTCATGTTGATGAAGGGGATCTATATCACTTTGGTACTGTATGCGTTGATGGTGCAGATCTTTTGTCTGAAGAGTTCTTATTGCGCAACTTACCTGTACAACAAGGAAATCTATATTCCCGCGAGGACATTGTAGACAGTATTAAATTTCTTGAATTTATGTTTAGTGATTTAGGATTTTTATATACACAAATTGAACCTTTAATCCAACCGAATGAAATCACCAAAGAAGTTGATGTTCAGTTTGTTGTAGACCCAGGTCAAAAAGTGTTTCTAAACAAATTGACCATTCGTGGGAACAAAAAAACACGCGATAAAATAATCCGACGGAACATTCCCTTGGAGGAAGGTAATGTTATTACCAACCGTTTAATGGAAATTGGAAAAACAAAAGTTGAATCACTCGGATACTTCGACACACGTGATGGCGTAAATTGGAAAACCACCAGAATTTCTGAAGATGAAGCAAATCTTGATCTTCTTGTAAAAGAAGTGAAAACAGGAAACGCACATATGAAAATCGGATTCGGTGGTCCTGAAATGTTGCGCAATGATCATACCAGAAATTGGGTTAACCAATTGATGACCGGTGTTTCTGTCGAAGGTAATGTTGCTGATAACAACGTGGCCGGAACCGGTATTAAATTTAACCTAACGGGTAAATTATCAACCAAAGAGCAAGATGTTCTACTCAACCTTACACAACCATGGCTTTTTGACAAACCAATCTATGGATCACTTGACACATTCCACAGACGTGCTGCTTATGATCAATTGCAACAAGCATTGGCGATGAATGAACAACGCACAAGTCTTTCGGGTACCATTGGTGTGGTTACCGGTTGGCGCAAAATACCATTATTTAACGACACCTATATTCGTTATAATATCGGTTTTGACCGCTTGACTTATGACCGAAATCCACAAGCAACTGTGCGCGGTGTTCCTGAAGCTGAACAAATCGTAGCCAACGCTGAATACCAAGTTGTCCTAGACAAATTATTTTTCCCGGGACAAAAAGTAATACATTACGGTTGGATGAATATACAACTTGGACAAGATAAAAAAAATCATCCAATGCATCCAAGCAATGGCCACACGTGGATGATGCGCGGTATATTTGCATTTCCAAGTTTCGACAGCTGCATCGGCTATGCAAAATGGGATCTGGATGCCAACTGGTTCACACCACTCATTGGCTCCAATGCATTAGTGTTCCGTCTACACGGTTATCTTGGTTTTATAAAACCATTTAGAGATCGCCTTGTCCCTTATCGTGAACTGTTTCACATTGGTGGCCCGGCATCTATTCGTGGATTCCTCTTTGGGCAAATTGGCCCACAATTTAGTGTGTTTCAAGATGGTGCAAGCCGTGGCGACAGTATCGGCGCTGAAAAAACCGCATTTATTAATGCGGAGCTCATCTTCCCTATAATGCCTGATTTCAGTTTTAAAGGTTTAGTATTTTATGATGGTGGAACCGGCTGGGATAACCCATATGCTGACGACCTGTCACCGGCATTCTTAAGAAGTAACAACTTTGAATATCGTCATGCTGTCGGTGTCGGTCTGCGTGTACTCAATCCAATGCCAATGAAAATCGATTGGGGTTTCAAACTTGATCCTAAAAAAGGTGAACCAGGATTTGAAGTACACTTTGCAATGGGTTACGATTGGCAATAGAAAGCTATAAAATAATTTGACCTGAAATCTCAAAAAAGTTATAACTAAAAATAAAAAGGGGATTTGGTCATGTTGTGGTTGCTTTCAAATATTTTCATGGTAAAAGCAATGTTAACATTGCACAATCACTCAGTGTAGGTGGCGCATTTACTCGTGCCAGCGCACTGCGCGATGCATCAATTCAATTGGAAACACCAGCAAGTGGCGATACTGTTTTAATTTCCGATGAAACAGACATGCTCATTTTAAATCCTGCAGGAGTACTTGCTACATTAACCATAACATTACCGAGTGAAAACATTGACAATGGCCAAACAGTAACCATTGCAAGTGATATGGAAATTACCGCAGTAACTTTAAATGGCGGAACTATTAATGGCGCAATTACCACATTAGCAGCAAATGGATTTGCACAATACATTTATGAACTTTCAACCGACACATGGTACCGTATTGGTTAATATCAAGTCAGGACATTCCCAGGCATAACTGGCATGGGCAATAGAACAATTACCAATTTAATATGATTTAGCATCCATAGTTTTTACTTCAGTAAATCGATCCGATTTTAAAACTTTATAAGAAGTTTCTTCCTTGCCATTTTTATCCTGAGTAACTTCTTTTGTAATAATGAGCACACTATGATCTTCTGGAAATTTGCTACTCAACTCAATTGCCTTTCGATCACTCCGATGCCCTACTAAAAATTTAACATTCAAAATTTCATTATTCGAAGCTTCAAATTTTTCTGGATGAAAGTCATCTTCCTTTACACGATCAGAATCAACATAGCGTTCACCTTTAGCATAAGGCCCCTTTACTGATATATCTTCACCAGTACGATTAATGTAAAAAGCTGTTTTTTTCTCAGCTTTAACAGTACTGATACTGACACCCAATAGGCTTAGCAAAGCCAACATATACATTTTATTCATTTTTACCCTTTTTCTATTAAAACAGCTATTTTTTACCTCTCTTAATAATCATACAAAAAACTGAATACAAATAGCAATAAAATTATTAACTTTAAACCCCTCTCAATTCAAGTTTATTTTCAGCTGTTTTCATGGTAAAATAGCCTGAATTTAAAAAAATGAAGCAAAAAAGGGAACATCATGCTAAAAATAGCTTTTCTGTTTTTAACCATATCAGGTATTTATCATGAAGAATATTGGCAAGATTTTTTTCGCGGAAATGAGCAACAATATTCTATTTATGTACATTCTAAATACAATTTAAATCCTCACTCCTGGTTTAAGCCGTTTGAACTACCCTATAAAATGGAAAATAGCTGGGAACGCACTATGAGATGCCAAATAGGGATGCTCAAAGAGGCTCTCAAAGATCCTGACAATCACATGTTCATATTTTGCTCACACAATACATTGCCATTGCAATCATTCAATTTTATCTATGATGAACTGATCAGCATAGGTAAAAGTATGTTTAAGTATGAAAAAAATCCCCATATGGATCCCGAGGATAAAGGAGCGTATCAAGAACATCGCGTGCTTAAACCAATACCGAAAGAGAAACAATATAAAAATGCACAATGGATTATTTTAAACCGCCAACATGCTCAAATGATGGTCAATGATGAACAAATTATTCGCATTGTTTCTTGTTATTCCTGTGATAATGAACATTACCCTTCCACTTTTTTGGCATTACATGGCCTGCTTAATGAAGTCCACAAAAAAGAAGGTACTCTTGTTGCATGGCATTTAAACAAGTGCCCACCATATATTTTCAGAGATTTGGACATAAAGCAAGAATATCAGACGTTAACTGATGCTATTACCTATGGCACTTATTTTGTGCGAAAAATAGATGAAAATTGTAGACTAAAGCCACTCGACAATTTTCTTGCATATCGTCCTATCGTTAAAGATAAATAGTTAACATCAAAGTAAAAATAAAATAATTCAAAAAACAGAGAAAATATTTTTTTATAATGTAATTTTACAGGTTCCTCATGGAACCTTTTTTTTGTTAGTTCATCAGGCAATCACTCAATAAATAGCTAAGATATAAGCTTTTCTCATCGAAAAAAATACCTTAGCTTGTCATTCTCGAAGAGAATCCAGGCCAGTAATGCATGAATCCATAATATATTTTGGTCCGAAATAGTTTATATACAAAACGTGTGGGTCCATAAAATTTTGCTACGTCTTCGCGTAAAGCTTCGCCGCACATAGCTGGATTCTCTTCGAGAATGACAAAAAAATTATTCTTCACAGCATCAGAACACTTTTTTAATAAAGCCTTATAAACTAAGGAATGATTAAAAAGTGCCCTATTCGTTCATATATTATTATAGATAAGTTTTAAACCAATGCATTGCTAAATCTGCAACTTGTTCCATCGCACCCGGTTCTTCAAAAAGATGAGTTGCATCAAGCACAATTTTAAGCTCTTTATGAACCGCAGGTATTTTATCAAGAGCAAACTCATTAAATGATAAAACCTCTGTATCATTGCCACCAACAATGAATAATGTTGGCGCTTGTACATATGGCAATGCAGTTTCAGCCAAATCGGGCCTGCCACCTCGTGAAACCACCGCATGTACATGACTTGAAACTTCTGCCGCTGCAATTAAAGCTGCAGCTGACCCTGTACTTGCACCAAAAAAACCTATCTTAAGATTCTTCGTTTCATCATTACTTTTTGCCCAATCAACAATTGCTATCAATCGACCCGCTAATAAAGGAATATCAAAACGAATCTCTTGAGTAACATTATCAATTTTTTCTTCATCTTTAGTTAACAGATCAACCAATAGCGTAGCTAATCCATTCGCTTGTAAGTAATGAGCAACGGATCTATTACGAACACTATGGCGAGAGCTGCCCGAACCATGGGCAAAAATTACTAATGCAGTCGCATCATCAGGAATAGCCAAATCGCCCTTTAGATCAACATAACCTAAACTTAAGTCTACCTCTTTTTTTATCATTTCATTTAGCCTAAAATTGCAATTTTTTATTGATTATCTCTTTACTTCCAGAGTAACAGACATTATGTACAAAATTCAACAAAAAACTTTCTGCTATTTTTTCTCTCCTAAACCGCACAACGTAGCCAATAGGTGCCAATCATAAGCACAAATATTACCATCATCATGCACCGCATAAAATGCACCCGATTTAAATGGACCAAATGATCGATTAGTAATCGCAATACCATCGGTGTTACATACACTGGCGCCTTTAAATGCTTTTATTGACACCAAGGATGAACGATTAAAAAGATAAAATTGATTACCATCTCTATCTTGATCAGTGACAATCACATAACCATGCTCAGGTGTCGTCTCATATAATGCAATTCCTTCAGGTTCATACTCAATTAAACCATCACCAATTGTCTGACCAGTAAACTCACCATCTAACGTATATATTTTCACATTTTTTTGCTGTTCATGTTCATCTGCAATAAACAAACGATCATGAAATGGATCTACAGCTATCGATTCTAATTTCCATAATGCACCCTTGCCGGCATCATCTCCAAAAGTACGTATAAATTGCATGTTAACATCATCACCATTACGCTCAACTGCATATTGGTGCACTTTCTTTGGATAAAATTGATCAACCGGTCCATAATTATCGGTAACATATACGATGTATTTTTTATATGGTTCTTGTACAACAACGGCAAGACCATATGGCCGCTGCATCGATTCGTCTGTATAACCTAAAGCATTTCCATCGGGCAATGCCAAGATGTGTAAACGTTTATTGTCACGTTCAACAATAAAAATAAGATCATCTTCGATTGCAATCCCATTAGGGCGCTGAAACTGCCCTGCTTTTACTCCCGGCTCACCAATTATTTTAATTAATTCACCCGTTACTGCATCATATACCGGAAGATTATGAGTTGATTTTGCCGTTGCCACCAGCCAATGTTGATCATTTTCACCATGCCAAACAGCCACCGAATCAACATTAAGTGATCTATCTCGTTCAGTTATAAAATATTCCGGAATCTTACAAGGAACATATTCATTTGAATAACAACCTGATAACACAATTAAAAAAACATAACTATGTTTTATATACTTATTTAACATCACAAAGTCTCCTTTAATATGTACATATATAATGACACTCATACATGCCGAAGCGCAACTCTTTATTTTTTAAAGGCACTTTTATTACTATGAGATATATCTAAAGGAATAAAAATGAAAAAGCGAACCTTTTTAATCACCGTTATTTTAACTAATGTTATGTTCGTAATATTACTCATTCACAAACGCAGCACAATTACCGGCTTGATGTATAAAAAACAACGTTACGAACAAGAGCTTCATCTCCTTGCAAAGCAAGAAAATGAATTAACACACGAACTGTGCAACTTGCAAGATCGCAACACGGTAAAAACCTATGCGAGCACCTATCTGAATATGACACCAATCTCAATTGGTCAAATGCAAAAGTTAACTACGCATGGATAATGCCCAACAACTACGCACTGTCGGCATTTTTTTATTTTTTTGTATTTGCTATAGTGTCGTCATTTTGAATCTATTTTTCATGCAAATATATCAACATGCTTTTTTTTATGATTTGGCAGAAAAGCAGTACAAAACGACTATAACTCATACTCCTGAACGTGCTTTGATATTTGATCGTAACAATACACCAATTGCACTTAACAAAAAAGCTGTTTCTGCATTCATATGCCCAAATAAATGCATGAACGATGAACAATTATTTTCATTTTTACATCTTTATTTTCCACAAGCCTATATTCGCTATCAAACAAAACCTGATGCATCATTTATGTTTATACAACGTAATTTAACTAAAGAGCAAATTGATTTGATAAAAACATATGGAACCGACCATATTCAATTCATAAAAGAACCGCATCGTCATTATCCTTTTGCCTGTTTATCTTCAATAATTGGTATTACCAATATTGACAACATAGGCAGCTTAGGAATTGAATATTTATTTGATACAAATCTAAAAGGAAAACCAACCTCATACACTTTACAAAAAGATGCTCGCTCAGGATATTTTTACTTTGATAAAGTTGATAAATGTATTGGCAACAATGGCAACCCAATAAATGTAACTATAGATGCTGATTTGCAATTCTTAGTACAAGAAGAGCTACAAAATACTGTACAAAAATTCAATGCCCAACAAGGATCAGTTCTTGTTTTTGATCCCACAAATGGTGACATTCTCGTCATGGCAAATTATCCAACATTCGATCCAAACAATACACAAAATGTAAATCTAAAATTAACAAAAAATTATTGTATTTCCGAACAATATGAACTTGGCTCTGTTATTAAAGTGTTTGCTGCATTAGCCGCATTACAAGAAAATGTTGTTGATATTGATGAAGAAATTGATTGTAAAAATAGCAAAACGACCTACATCGATGGACGCCGTATAAACACAACCATTGCACATGGTACATTAACTTTTTCACAAGTGATTGAAAAATCAAATAATATCGGTATTGCACTTGTGGCAAAACGATTAAATGAAAAACTATATGAACATTATCAACGCGTTGGCTTTGGCATAAAAACTGATATACATTTACCCGGTGAACAAAAAGGTTTTATTAATCCACCCAAAGATTGGTCTCAACAATCGGTGATATCTCTTTCTTATGGCTATGAAATCACAACTACCCTCTTGCAACTTGCACGTGCATTTTCGGTGATTGCAAATGATGGCTATATGGTGCAACCACGCATTATTCTGAATCAACAACAACCAATATTCTCCACACGTCTTTATGATCAATCGGTAATTAATGATATAAAACAAATATTACAACGAACAACACTACAAGGAACTGCCCGTCGCGCACGCATGCAAGGTTACGACATCATGTGCAAAACCGGAACGGCAAACCTACTGGAAAATGGTATATATATTGATACAAAAAACAGTTACTCTTGTGCAGGTATTATACAAAAAGATGATTATAAACGTATTATTATTACGTATATTAAAGAGGCCAGTATGCCAGGTTTATATGCCAGTCAAGTTGCAGTACCATTATTTGAAAAAGTTGCACAAAAAACGGTAATTCATGATAAAATTATTTAATTCTAGCCTCAACAATATGACCCCAAAGATTTAAATAATTATAAGGAAATGGAAAACATTTAAAGGTTACGTCATGAAAGTCTGCACTATAAAGCAAAGTCGCTAGGTCACCTTTTGTATACATTTCAGCTTTCCAGCAGTGATGCATAAATAGACGATTAAAATAGTTGTCTTTAGTTATAAACATCAAAAATATTCCTTGTGATGTCAAAAGTTTTTTTAAATTCTGCAGTGCATGCAACATCTGTTTTTTTGGTATATATTCCAACATGGCAGAACAAACAATTAGATCGAAATCATAATGTTTTTTTGAAAATTCATCTAAATGCAAAACATCAGCTTGCTCGATTGTAACCTCAAAAATATTGTTATGATACATCCATTTTCTGCAACGTTTCAACATTGCCTCAGTCTTGTCAAATCCATATAACTGCAAATCTGTATCATCATTTTTTCCAATCTGATACAGAACCTTTATAACAGCACCAGAGCCACAACCAGCATCTAATATCTTGATACCTTTTTTTATAACATCTGTTTGATTAAAAAGAGCCTTTAGACCATTTTCATATCCAAGCAAACGTAAAAACAAAAAATCATACAAAGCTGCTCGTTTTGTATAAAGCGATTCAATAGACTGTTCACGCATATTTTTTATCATAATTTCTATAAAAAATTATCCAAACAATGCAATCCAACCTGGTGTGTTTCTAAACCAAGGACAAACAATAAATGCTGCATACATAAGCACCAATAGTATAAAAGCACTTTTGTAAAGGTTCACACTATTTTTTACACTAAAAAGAAAATAGTATAAAAAAGCATACCATAGAACGGCATCAACAGCAGCGAACATCCAATCATTTACTGACATATTTTTTCTCCGGTAAAAACTAACCTAATATATAATCAAAAAATTACACAAAACAAACCATACTTTTCAATAAAAATTTTTTACTTCTTTTTTAAATAAAGCAATTGTGCATTAATCGCTACCACCACAGTACTTAAAGTCATCAATAATGCACCAAAAGCCGGATCTATCATTATGCCATAATTATAAAAAACACCTGCAGCAAGCGGAATCGCAAAAATATTGTAGCCTGTCGCCCAAAGTAAATTTTGAATCATTTTTTTATAAGTTGTGCGCGAAAGATCTATAATATCCACAACTTGCTTAGGATCATTTTGAACCAAGACAACATCTGCCGACTCGATGGCAACATCAGTACCTGCACCAAGCGCAATTCCCACATTTGAAGCAACCAGAGCCGGTGCATCATTAATACCATCGCCCACCATTGAAACAATGAAACCCTCTTGTTGTAATTTTTTAATTTCTGATGCTTTTTCATGCGGTAACACTTCAGCAAGCACGGTATCGATACCCAATTTTTGTGCCACAATTTGCGCAGTCTGTTTATTGTCCCCAGTAATCATAGCCACTTTGATACCCTGCTTGTGCAACATATCAACCGCTTGTAATGACGATTTACGAATAACATCGGCAACTGCAATAATACCAATAACTTCTGTTGCTGTCGAAACAAAAAATGCTGTTTTTGCTTCTTTTACAATTACTTTCAGTTTTTGCAAAGCTTGATCTAAGTTGTTCGGTTTTACCAAAAAGTCCGTAAGCAAACTCGGCTTACCAATAAAGTAAGTTTCATTGGCAATTTTGCCCGTAATGCCCTTACCTACAATGGTTTGCACCTCTTGCACGGAAACTAAGTCAATTTGTTCTTCTTGTGTCTTTTTTATAATAGCTTGTGCAATACTATGCTTTGCATGCTGTTCCAAACTAGCTGCTATCACCAATAGTTCATCAGCAGAAATATTTGTTAAAGAAACCACATCAGTTATCTTAAACGCACCTTCGGTCAATGTACCGGTTTTATCAAAAACCACCATCGTAACATTTCGTGCATCCTCAAATGCTGTACGATTTTTTATCAATAAACCACGTCCTGCAGAAATTGTAGTGATAGCGGCAACCACTAAAGGAATCGCTAATCCTAAAGCATGTGGACAAGTAATAACCATTACGCTGACCATACGTTCCAATGCAAATGAAAAAATGCCGGTAATATATAACCAACTTATTAATGTGACAACACCTGCAGATATAGCAATAATTGTTAACGCAAATGCCGCTTTATCTGCTATATTTTGTGCTTGTGATTTGCTCGCCATCGTCTCTTTGACCAACGAGATAACTTGAGAAATATAATTATTTTTTTGATCTTTTTGAACACGAATTGTCAATGAACCAACCTCATTCAACGCACCTGCAATAACCGAATCTCCCTTCTTCTTGAACCTTAGCTTTGATTCGCCGGTTAATGCGGCTTCATTCAGTTCAGATTCACCTTCAATAATCACACCATCGGCAGAAACTTTTTCGCCAGGACGCACTAAAACTATATTCCCTTTTTTAACATCCGCAGTCGGAATATCTTTTATTGCACCATTGGCAAGAACAATATGCGCCTGCACAGGCATCAATGCTGCCAGCTTTTGTAATGCTTTAGAAGCACCCATCACCGAACGCATTTCAATCCAATGCCCTAACAACATAATATTAATTAATGTTGCAAGTTCCCAAAAGAATATTGGCCCTGAAATAAAAAAAACAACCGCAGCACTATAAAGATACGCCACGGTAATAGATAGACCAATCAAAGTCATCATGCCAGGCTTAAATCTTTTAACCTCTTTGTACAAACCAAGTAAAAATGGTTTTCCTCCATAAAAAAACAGTATCGTTGCCAACATAAATCGTACATATTGATCTCCAGTAAAATGCCATGATACACCAAATATATCCTGTAATGTAGGTGATAATATTAATAAAGGAACAGTAAGAAAAAATGAAACAAAAAAACGTCGTTTGAAATCTTGTAACATCATATAATGATGACCAGTTTGCATCATGGTTTGTTTCCTCATATTTATTATGTTTTATTACAGAATAAATATGAACTTCCATAAAACACAAGGTCTAAGGTATATTAAAAAAAATATATATAAGGATAAAAAAAATGAACTATATTCCCGCTGATGTTCCATCACAAAAAAAAGAACTGTACCAAGAAAATCTCAATACAATCACACGCAACTCTGAACATCTGTTTCTTTTTGCCGGTGATCAAAAAATTGAACATTTAAATGCAGACTTTCACAGTGAATTTGCTCATCCTAAGCACCTTTTTAACATCGCACAACAGGGTAACATTGGCGCATTCGCAACGCAACTTGGCTTAATTGCACGTTATGGCAACCAATATAAAGAAGTAAATTATATTGCAAAACTAAACAGTAAAACAAACATTATAAAACAAAACAAACCATCTCCATGGCAACAATTATTTTCACAAAAATATAAAAGCACTGATCCAATAAGCAAACAAATGTGGTCTGTTTCTGATGTTGTTACTCTAAAAAATGAATCACAATTAAAAATTCGTGGTGTAGGTTATACCATTTATTTGGGATCTGAATTTGAATCTGAAATGTTAACTGAAGCTGCACAAATTATATGGCAAGCACACCAACACGGTTTACTTACTATTTTGTGGATTTACCCTCGTGGCTTTGCCGTCAAAAAAGATGACACACTTGAAATGTTGGCCGGTGCTGCGGGTGTTGCAAACGCACTTGGTGCTGATGTGGTTAAAATAAAAGCACCAACAAATGCTCCTCATCATTCAGCAATTGAACAGTTACATCTCATTAAACAAGCTGCCGGAAACACAAAAGTTATTTGTTCCGGTGGCAAACAGGTTGATACTGTTTCATTTTTAAAAAGAATTAAAGATCAAGTTCATAAAGGTGGTATTGCCGGTGCTGCCGTTGGGCGCAATGTTTTTCAACATTCACTCAGTGATGCAATTAACATGACAAAAGAGTTATCTCGTATCATCTATACGAGATAACTCTTTTGTCATGTTTTGTTTTTCCTCTAAAACTGTTTATTTGGTGTTGCGACCTTATATTTTATTTTTTTCAATAAGTGTGAACATTATAAGCCTACAATGCCTATGCTATTTAATTGTACAAGTTTTCATCCTGAGTGATTTTACGAAGTAAAATTGTATCGAAGGATACCTTTTTTTATGGATTCCTGCCTTCGCAGCCTGCCCGCCTTAGCTTTAGCGACGGCTGGGAATGACAAAGGGGAAGAAATAAGCACGAGTTAGTAAATAGATTTCAAGTAACTATAAGATATCTAATATATTGTATTTATTGCATAAGGTAACTTAATGACAAGCGTTACGTATGACCGATAACGTAACAGTGGCCGAAGCAAACCATCATTTTTGAAAAAAATGTGGTTCTGTGTGTGCCACTGCATTTACGTGAGAAATTGGGATTCAAAAGGTCCTCCTTTTGTGTCTTGATTCTTAAGTGTGTGACAAGACACACTTAAGGGCCGGCCGACAGGCCAAAAAAAATATAAAAAGAAAAGAATCTTTATTTACGAAATAAAACAAAAAACGAAATATAATTTAAATAAAAGGATTTAAAAAAAGGAATTATCCTTTTTTAACCCTTTTATTTTTTGGCTTATCCTCTAAAGACTTTTTAGAAACAACAGCACTCTTACCATACAAAAATTGACTCAATAAAAAGCCTGCTAAAACTAATGCACATAACATTAAGAGATATATAAGATACCGTAATAGATAAATATAAAACATTACAGAATCTAAATCGATTTTTGCCACCAAACCCCAATTAACTTGTGGAATAAAATACCAAGCAGAAGCAGTAATTATACCTCGATAATCACGACTTATACCAAATCCTTCAAAGCCGGACGCAGCTTTTTCAATAGGCAACTCTAAATCGTTACTAATCTCTTTACGTGCAAACATAAGCTCCGGCGATATACGTGGAGGCAATACAAATGACAGCTTGTCACCTAACCGTTCGGCAATAAGGAACTCTCCTTTTTCTCCCAATCCGGTAAACTTATTTATTACATCCTGTATCTGCTCACTATCCAGCTGCGCAACTAAAAAACCAATTAATTTTTCTTCAAAAAAAACCGGCATTGTCATAAACAAAGCCTCTTGCTTGACTAAAGGATCATACATAAGCTGAGAAATTTCAGAAGTAAATGTCATGCGAATAAGTTCAAATGACTTCGTAATAGAACTATCGCGATATTCCTCGGTTATGTTTCTCCCTACCAGCCCTTCAAGAGTTGAAAAAATAAACTTTCCTGTTTGATCTATCAAAAAAATCTGTTTATAACCAAAAGATTCCTGATAACCACGCACAAATGATTGCATTTTCTTTACTTGCAGTGCAGTAATTTCACTCTGACCACCTGCAAAGGCAATTAATTGTTGCATATATTCACTTCGCGCCAATTCAACAACATAACGCCGCTGCTTTTCAATAAAAAATATAATTTCATTTGTTCGTTCATTAGCCAAGAAAAAAAGTTCTTTTTGTTTCATTATTGGCCAATAATAAGACAAGGGAATATATACACAACCTATAAAAACTATCTGAAGCAATAATATTAAAAAAATCCGCACTGTACGTAATGAGGAAAATACTGCTTTCATATCTATTCTTTTGCCCATTTGCCCCCCCATTGTTGATATAAATTATTCAAAATATCATTCCATTCATCACTCGACTTATAAGGGTACACAACTGGATAAATTGCTTTTTCCGAACTCCACTGAATATCAAACTGCCCCTGACTATTTACTTTTCCAATACGCGAGTATTTCCATGTATGATGATTAAATCCATCCGTATATATAATCCCCTCAGGAGCTTTTTTACTTTGGCTAGCAATTTTATCTATCACTTTTTCCGGATCAGATGATTGAGCCAAAAAAACAGCCCTGCTCCAAAGATATACGCCAAAATATGCTGCCTCCATAGGATCGGTAATCACCCTGTCTTTACCATATTGCTCTTGAAAATTTTTAATAAAGTCTTTATTTATTTGACTATCAATACTTTGAAAATAACTCCAAACCGCATAATCACCAATTGTCAACGAAATATCCATCTGTTGAAGTTCGGCTTCAGCTATACTGAATGACATCGTTGGAATTTTATCAGAGGTTATTCCTGCTTCACGTAATGCTTTGAAAAAATAACCATTAGTGTCACCATTTATATTATTAAGAATAACATCAGGTTGCTTTATTTTTATGTCTTGTACTATATCTTGCACATCCTGTGTTCCTAATACAAAATACTGTTCTCCCAAAATTTCTGCATCCAGTGAATTCAGTTGCTCTCTCATAATAATTCCTGCAATGCGTGGATATACATAGTCAGAACCAACAATATAAAATTTTTTACCTAAATTATCGTAGCTCCAATTGACTCCCGGAAATATCTGTTGATTTGACGTAGCACCTGTATAAATAATATTCGATGAAGATTCTGCGCCTTCATACTGCACTGGATAAAACAACAAATTATTATATTTTTCAACAATTGGCTTTACCTCTTTACGGCTGGCTGAAGTCCAACAACCAAAAATAACCTGCGCTTTTTCTTCCGTTATCAGCCATTCAGCTTGTTGAGCAAAAGTTGACCAATTTGATTTGCCATCAACAACAATCGGCTCAATTTGGCAGCCTAAAAGCCCTCCTTTTTCATTTATCTCATCAATAGCCATCAATACGGCATCAACAACAGGTCGCTCACTAGATGCCATTGTTCCGGTCATTGAATGCAAAACGCCAACTTTAATAGTTTCTTTGTTTCTAAAAAAATAGCTGTACACACCCACAGTTAACAATACAGCACAACAGAATGCTGACAAAAAATACAAAATAATTCGTTTCATATTTAAACTTTTTCAATAAGGTTTTTTATAACATTACACTATCATTACAAGCGACTACATTACAATGATTAAACTAACTCGCTTGCTTTTTTATATAAAAATACTATATATTTGATGCAGATTGTCACCATACAAAAGTAGGACACTAGAACATGACGAAACTTGTATTGATTATCCTTATAGTCAACTGCACAACTATTACTGCCAATAAAAAAAGGCCTTCTTCCGATCCATACCGCACAACACACCTACAATTAGATTCACACCGCCCCCGATCCATGGAAATTTTGAATTTATCACCATTAACAAGTTCATCTCCTAGAGCAATCGCTGAATCAACGCCAAGACCGGAAAATGATCCCGATTTTCATTTGGCACAAATGCTTAATGAAGAAACAAAAAAACGTATAAGCTTAACCGAAAAAACAAAAAAAAAATCACTCGAAAAAAAACCTGCGGCTGCCGCTGTCCCAAGACTCAATCTAAGCCTGACTGAAAGTATTAAACAATGCTATCAGGCCTTAGCTTTCCTTGCCTTAGTCGATAAAAGATACGAAGAAAATGAACAAGTAAAAAAAGAAATAAAAAAAACAATATTCTATATCTCCATCCTTGATCCATCATTTGATAAGAGCAAACCACACCATCCTCCTGAAACAGCTCGACAAAATTCAGGCCGAATGAATTATTGGAATAAATATGAATCAATGCTAGAAATCGAAGAAAAGAAAAATCTGAGCCCACTTGCACATGATTCAACATCAGATCCACAAAAAAAACGAACTGTGCCTCGACTCAAACTAGAAAAACCGGAAGAAGAAGAAAGCATAATTCCGCGCAAAAAGTACAGTAAAATTACTAAACTATCTCTATCGGACAAAGAAGCTAAAAATCTTTTATCAAACCTTAATAGAAAAATAGAAACCAATGTATATGATGGTCAAAAAGAATTTATAGGGCCTATATATAATTTAATCGACAATATCTCTACACGAATTTTCCCCTCAAAAACCCCTCTGGAAAGCCCACACCGACCCCCTCGGTCTCCTCGGTTACTTATGCATATATTTAAAAAATCCAGACAAAAAAAAGCTATTGATAATGAACAGAAAATAATTGAGCAAAAAAAAGCTCTTTCACAATTGTTTCCCGTTTTCAACATCTTATACAATTCATATCTACTTGAAACCAATACAGCACAACGCAGTACAATAGAAACATATATTCTCAAGGCCTCCGATCTAATTGCTCATTTTGAACGAAATGACTATTCTATTATCATTCCGGAAGATATACAGCTATCTATTGATAGGTGCCACATCATTGTCGAGGGTATAAAAAAACCACGAAATGAAGATCGTAAGAGCCGGGAACTGACTATAATGCAAGAAGTATTTCTTGAAACCGGTCGAAAATTACTCAGAAAAGAAAAACAGTTTTCTTATAAAGAAAAAATGGAAACTTGGCATAAAGATGTATGGCAAGAAAAAATTATCAATCATAAAACATTTCAAAAAGCTGCCATACGACTACTGGAAAGAACCACAAGAATTGACGACTTAATAAAAGTTAATGGAATGATTCATCAATTTCCTTTATTACTAGAAAACAAAAAAATACAAGCGTTAATAATTCAAGCGCAAAAAAAATTAAAAAATGATGCTCAAAGATCTCGTATAATGCGTTCGCGTAAAAAACCAAGGGGCAAAAGTGTATAATAGACTATTTTGCTTTATCTTTTTTGCGCCATTCTTTATTAAAAGCGCTTCGATTTCACCCATTTTTTTATCTTCTGCCAATGGACTTATTTATGCAGCTGAAAAAACACAAAAAAAACCCATTAAAACGCTGGAATTGTATTATGGCGCCTTATCATTCTATACCACCACTTATCATCAAGAACAATGCCCTATCTTAAAAATATCGATGCACGATAAAATAAAACAACTTCATCATAAGACTCAAACTATAATTGAACAAATAAAAAAACATGATAAAACATCTGATTATATTTTATCGCCCGAATGGGACTTTGTAGACACATCAGTACGGACTATTTTAGATACACCTATGGAAACAAAGCCACTATTTGAAAAATTGCACGAAAAAGCTCTTAAACAACAAATACTCAATATAAGTTCGAAAGAAATATCATCTATTGAAAAATACTACCATCAAACTGAAGATCTTTATAACAAACAGATAATTGCCGGACATCTTTTGTGTATGGCAAACTCAACATCACAAAAAAATAATCTAAATATATCTATAGATGCAAAACCTATAATTGAAAAATCAAAACAATTGATTGAACATAGTAAACCAATCACAACATCAATAAATTTACCTGATCGTTTTTTATCAGAAGTTGCCAATCAATATTACCATGACCTGTGGAATATGTGGTATGCATATCAACATATTGAAAACCTATATGAACGCTATCAAATTTCAAAAAACATCGCCCTCCTGCTTCCTTTTATAGACAGCTTGTGTCTAAATAAACCATCGTGGTATACATTGAAAAATCTATGGACTCACCATCTTGTTTCCACACAAGATATGCTCGTGCATTTGCATATACCATTAATTGAAGAACAAGATACCCTGATAAACCCTCATACATTAAACATGCTAAATGCTATTTATGAAGAATCAACCTATACTATAGACGAAAAAGAACATTTACTTTCTATTGCTTGTCAACTCATACAGAAATGTAATAATGATAATCTCACAAAGTCTCAAAAAGATTTGTGGGAAAAAAGATTTAAAGAATCAAAATATAATCCTGACTATGTTCACTTTTATGCTACTCAAATATATAGCATTATAGGAAATAATCACCATGCACAAAAAAAGTTTAATGATGCAAAAAAGTATTATTTTAAATCTATTAGATCTGCTAATAATTTTTTAAAAAATTGCAATCAACTCAATGAAAGTAAACAAGCATATGAACTCATAAAACATATGTGCCTCAAACTATCCTGGATTCTTGATAAACGTAGAGAAAATAATACTATCTTATTTAACAATGATGAAATGAATTTATTATACAAATCTCTAGAAGTTATTGATTGCAAATGGCTCAATCAGCATATTAAAACAATCGAATTACATTATGAAGCTACAAAATGTATCGAAATACTCAAACAGTATTATGCATATAAAACAAACAAAACTGTGAACAGTTTTTAAAAAATTTTTGTATAGTAATGATCATTATAGATGAAATAATTTTTTATTTTGTCATCCCTGAAGGGGATCCAGCGAAATCCGGTGTAATGTTAATAAAGTCTTGGTCAATGAGGCACATTGTCTAAAGAATATCATAAAAACACAATTTAAAAACATTAGAAACCAATTCAATTTTTAAATAAACAAACTTTTTGGTCAAGTATTCCTCTAGATCACACCGATTACCGCTGGATCCCCTTCAGGGATGACAAAATGGGCAAATTTATTTGTTTTACTTAGATTATTATCACATCCTGTTTAAAAATTGTTTGAATTTGAGCAAGTATTAATTTAATTACATCTTGATTATAGAAATATGCATTCATTCGGCAGAGTTAGACATTAAAAATGTTCACAGTATAAAACAAACAAAACGATACAATAAAAAAGCCCGACCAAAAGATCGAGCTTTAAAAAATATAATAGTCTTAAAATGCGATTAATACATTCCTGGCATTCCACCCATGCCGCCCATACCACCAGGCATTGGAGCTTGAGCTTCTTTTTTATCTTCAGGAATTTCATAAATAGAAGCTTCAGTTGTTAATAACAATCCGGAAATTGAAGCTGCATTTTGAACTGCAGATCTGGTTACTTTTGCCGGATCAATAATACCGGCCTTAACCATATCTACAAACTCACCATTTTTTGCATCAAATCCCATATTGCCTGTTGATTCTAATACTTTATTAACCACAACAGAAGATTCGAATCCTGCATTTTTTACAATGATGCGCAACGGCTCTTCAATCGCTTTGCTTACAATTTGTGCGCCAAGCATTTGATCACCTTTAAGTTGTAATGCTTCAATTGATTTTTGCGCTCTGATTAATGCAATACCACCACCGGCGACAATGCCTTCCTCAACAGCTGCACGAGTTGCACTTAATGCATCATCAATGCGATCTTTTTTCTCTTTCATTTCAACTTCAGTCGCTGCACCAACTTTTATAACTGCAACACCACCGGCAAGCTTTGCCAAACGTTCTTGCATTTTTTCTTTGTCATAATCTGAAGTTGTATTTTCAACTTGCATACGAATTTGTGCAACGCGATTTCTGATCGCTTCTTTATCGCCTTCACCTTCAATAATAGTTGTATTTTCTTTAGTGATGACAACGCGTTTTGCATTACCCAAACTATGCATAGTTACATTTTCAAGTTTCAAACCTTTTTCTTCTGAAATAACTTCTGCTCCAACCAATACAGCAATATCTTCCAACATTGCTTTACGGCGATCACCAAAGCCGGGAGCCTTTATTGCAGCAACATTAATGGTGCCGCGCAATTTATTTACTACCAAAGTAGCTAACGCTTCACCTTCAACATCTTCTGCGATAATTACCAAACCACGACCTGATTTTGCAGTTTGTTCCAGAACCGGTAACATTGATTTCATGTTACTAATTTTTTTGTCACATACTAAAATCAATGGATTATCCATAATGGTTTCCATTTTTTCTGCATTGGTAACAAAATATGGTGAAAGATAACCACGATCGAACTGCATGCCTTCAACAACATCCAGCTCATCATACATACCTTTTGCTTCTTCAACAGTGATCACACCGTCTTGACCAACCCGCTCCATTGCTTCAGCAATCTGTTTACCAATTTCAAGGTCTGAGTTTGCTGAAATAGTTGCAACTTGTTCAATCTCTTTTTTGTCGCTTACCGATTTTGCTTGGCTTTTGATATTTTCAACTACAGCTTTTACTGCTTTATCAATCCCACGTTTAAGATCCATAGGATTTGCACCGGCAGTTACATATTTATTACCTTCACGAAAAATAGCTTGAGCTAAAACGGTTGCTGTTGTGGTTCCGTCACCTGCCAAATCAGCAGTTTTACTTGCAACTTCACGCACCATTTGTGCACCCATATTTTCAAGAGGCTCTTTTAACTCAATCTGTTTTGCAACGGTTACACCATCTTTAGTGATACTTGGTGAACCAAATGAACGTTCATAAACAACGTTTCTACCTTTTGGACCCAAAGTGACTTTTACTGCATCGGCAAGTGTATCTACACCTTTACGAATACGCTCTCGCGCATCTGAACCGAAAAGAATTCTTTTTGATGACATAAGTTTTCAACTCCTGTGCTTTAATGAAGCAGTTTTTTCAAAAAATCTGTATTATGATTTTTCAACAATTCCTAAAATTTCTTCTTCACGAATAATCAAATGATCATTTCCGGCTTCGGTGCCGGCATATTTACCAAAGTAAACAATATCACCAACTTTTACATCCAAAGGAATATAATTACCCTCTGAATCTTTAGGTCCTGACCCTACAGCTAAAATTGAACCGGTTTGAGCTTTTTCTTTTGCCGCATCGGGAATAATGATACCACCGGCAGTTTTTTCTTCTTCATCAATGCGCTTTACCAAAACGCGATCTCTTAATGGTTTGAATTTCGCAAACATAGCGTGTTCTCCGGTTAAAAAACAGATAGTTTAATATGACTATTTTGAATATAATAAAACTTTGCTTAATGTCCTAGTAACCTTAATTATAAGAAAATATATGCAAAATGCAATGAACTTTTTTTGATATAGATACACTCATATTTTTGTATGATTCATGTCGAAAATTGAAAGTTAAAAACTCATTTAATGATGTCGTTTAGTTTACCATACAATTACTCAAAAAACCAATTGACAGCCTCTTAGCTCAGAGCAACCTCATTGATCTTTTTTTTACAGCATTGCGCTCCTCTTTTAGCACAAGTGCTTGCATTATTATTATTGTTATCAACATCTTGTTCAGCTGTTTTTTTGACTAACTCTGTTACTTTTTCAGGCGTTGGTTGATATAAATCAAGCAGATTCCCTCCAACATCTTTAAAGCTGGCCATAATGCCATGAACCGCTTCTTTTGGCTCTGATAGAAACTCAACCGAATCTTTGAGTTCATTATATGCTTTTTTTACATCTGCAACTTGCAGGACAATACCGGTGCGCGTACCTTCTGATGAGACATTTGTGGGACACAAGCCAAGCTTGATATCGCCAAGTTGCATTTCTGCCCATTTATCTTTTATATGAAAAACAAGCTTTAAACCAAGTTTTTGATAAAAAGCTATTGCTTTTGCAATATCAGGTTGCATTACAATTAACATATGAACTTTTTGAACCGTCTCGCTCACGTATTATCCTTTATTTGTACCTTTTATTATTAGTTTATCATATGCATAATAAACTACAAAATATCAAAAAAAAGAGGCGCCTATGTAAATAAGCGCCTCTAAAATATCTATTGTACTATCTTATGCCTGTGCTTCAAGCTCACGAGCAAACTGTTCATCAGCTGCAATTTGTGCTTGTCTTTCTCGATAAAGATCTTCTTCATCGCGCATAAGGTGTCCTGCCAAGTCCTCATTCGTGATCTCAACATGCAACTGTCCTTCTTGATCTTGAAGGTAAGCTGCAAACTGTTCATCAGCTAACAACTGATTAACCAATGCAACAATATCTCGTTCATCAACGGTTGTTTGATCTTGATCAACACCACCATTGAGTTCTTCTTGTAATTGACGTGCATACTCAGCATCTTGCAATTCTAACTCAAGCATCATTGCATATACCAAGTCATTCACTTCTTGTTGACGCATTTTACGCGCTGCATATTTTGTTTTGAGCATATATGCCAAACCACCAACAGTTATCGAACCTGCTGCTATCGCTGCTGCGATATACGGATTTTGAACAATCGCGTTTTGCAACATTGCTGCATTACGTGTTGTGAAATCACGCGTATTTTTCCAACCATTTTGACATGCCTCAGCTGTGCAATAACCAGATACCGTATTCCAATTAGCCCATGTGGGTAAACTTGGCAAACTCGGCATACTCAAAAAAGTTACTGATTGAGCTACAGATGAAACAGCCAACAACATTACTAACGCCAATGAATGTAAACGTGTCATAACAGACCCCCATTGTTTAAGATTAACATTCTCTTCCAGTGTTAATCAAAAACAAGTCTATGTCAAAAGGCCCTTCTTTAGGCCCTCTTTTTATTACCTTTTTGCAACAAATATTTATTATTCTTATAGGAGTTTCATTGATAAATATTGCACTCCTTCCCTCTTTACATATTACAAATAAGCAATCGAGTAGCATCTAATAAAAGAAATTGGTAGGGTAAGAAAAAGAAAAAAATAAATAAGGAACTGCTCATGTTTGAAATTTGGCCCTCATTAATTTCAGCCGATTTACTGAATCTACAAAAAACTATACAAGAACTTGATAATCATTGCCATGGATACCATCTTGATATTATGGACAATCATTTTGTACCCAACCTAACCTGGGGGGCACAGTTCATGAATGCAATCGCACAAAACACAAAAAAACCATTGTGGATACATTTAATGATTGAACAACCAGAGAATTTTCTTGATACATTGTCTGTTCCAGAAGGCACCTATATCACCTTTCATGTCGAAACAAAATCAAATATTGAAACGTTAATTAAAGAAATAAAAAATAGAAAATGGAAGCCCAGTATTGCAATAAACCCAAAAACATCTATCGCAAATGCTTTTCCATACTTGGACGAAATAGATCAAATAGTATTAATGTCAGTAGAGCCCGGTTTTTCCGGTCAAAGTTTTATACCGGAAGTACTCAAAAAAATCACTCCACTTAAACATGAAATAAAAAAAAGAGATGTGTCTATAAACATCGGAATGGATGGCGGCATAAACCGCAACAACATTATTGAAATAGCCAATTTAGGTGTTGGTCAATTTGGCATTGCATCGGGAATTTTCAGTTATCCAAATCCGGTACAAGAACTTGAATATTTATATCAATTATACGCAAAAGAAAAAGGAACCCTATAAAGGATTCCTTTTTCAGTTTTTATTTAACTATCGTAGTTTAAACAGCTGCTTGTAAAATTAGAGCTGCAATTCTTTTCTGTGAACCACGTGGAGCATTAATGTCTGCTATTTCATTCAAGTGAGTTTGCAATTCTGCAGACAAAGTTACATCGTCGTTTTTAACTGTTTTAAGTAATTGACCTAATTCAGCTGCATTTGCAGGAATTTTAGCAATTTCAACTACCGATGGATTTTCAACTGCTACTGGAGCTTCTTCTTGAGCAACTACTGGAGTTTCAACTACTGCTGGAGTTTGATCAATTATCATTGAAGATGAATCTTCAGTTGCTTCTGATTTAGCACTCCAAGGCAATCTAGTGCGAACTGATTGAGCTGCAGATTTAGTTGCAGTCGCAACTTTGTCATAACCAGCTTTTGCTACATTTGTAATTGGTTTACGATGAACACCTGCAAGTGCCAATGCACCAACAGCTGCTTCACAAGCAACTACAGTTTTAGTTTGTGCAGGAACATAAGCATAACCAGCTTTTGCAATGTCAACAGTTTTTGAAGCTGCTTTACCAGCAAAATCTTTTACCGGACCGGCAACTTTTTCAAATGTACCAGGAAGGTAATATTCAATACCACCGACAACACCTACAGTTGCAACAGCTAACGCAATTGAACCACTGATATTTTTATGTTCAACAATAGTACCTCTAACATACTTAGCTGCATCTGTAGCCTTATCTTTTACTATAAACAGTTGATCTGTAACACCAAGATCATGCTTATATTTAGCATAAGCTGAAGCACCACCTACAAGTGCCAAGGCACCCGCAGCTGCTTCACCGGCAACTATAGCTCCACTTTGCGCAGGAACATAAGCACATCCGGCAGTTACTGTATCAGTAACTTTATCGCCAAAAGGCTTAATCATATTCCATACAGAAGATGCTAAAGAACTTGTTGACGGACAAGATTCCGGCAATTTATCAAAATAACTTGCACCAGCATAAGCTGCTGCTGCACCAGCAAGAGCTATCGCACTTGTTGCTACTTTATTATTTTGTACCAAATTGAACAAACGTGCAAAATATCCCGGTTGTACATCTGTAGAATCATTAACTACAGGAACTACAGAAGCTTCTTCTTGAACTTCTGTTGCATTTGATGGATTTCTCCATTTATTATATGCACCATAACTTAGACCACCCAAAGCTGCTAATCCTGTTGCACCTGCAACACCATAAGCTATTCTTGGATGTTCTTTTGCTGCATCAACAACAGTATCTTTAGCTGAAACAACAACGTCTAGAGCTGATTGACCATACTCTTTAGCTGTATTCCAGTAGCCTGATGCTGGAACAACTGACGAAACTACATTTGAAGATGATTCATTTACTAAAGCAAATGCATCGGGCGCATAATCATCAAATGCAAAAACTGAACTCACAGTCAAAGCACTAAACATTAATGCTACAACTGTATTTTTTGGGCTCTTCATAAGAGACCTCCTCCATTAGATATTAAAAATAACCTCACATTTCACCCATTTTTTCAAAAAACCATTTTTTGACTAAGCGAAATCTGTTTTTTCATCTTACTATCAAATATAAACATAAAAATCATTTTGTCAATAAATATATTGGTTAACACAATAAAATTTCAATATGAAATACTACCAATTATAGTAAGTTCACTGAACATGCAACAGAACTCCTATTTGAGCTCTTGCCCTTTCTCAATATTCTACACATATAGAGGGCAACGGCATCTGGCACGAGAATATCCCTCACCATCATGAAAATACCGTGCAAAACATAACCAACAAAATTCTAAGGAACATTTTTTACACGTCATATGATTACATCCTTCATATTTTTGGATATGCGCCTTACAACCCGGGCATGACTTTGTGTTTTGACTCACCCAATCTTGCGAAGCTTTATCCGCACTTTTTGGATCTGCTGCCAACTCTCTTTCATGCTTTGCATCTTCACAACCTATGCCGTCACCATGATTATACAAACATTGCGAACAATAAATTTGATGACACGCATCACACTGAATTGATTCTCTTTTTTCATCTTGCACAAAAAAGGCAAATGGACAGTCCGGTGTTGGACAAAACTTAGTCCCCGGATTCTTTCTTAAATATTCTTGCATTTGAATATCATCAAATTGTGCCATACTTCTACGATTGTTTTGTGTAATTGAACGAATATCTTCCAAGGTATACTCTTGTGCACAATCTAGAGTTGAACATTTAAGCTCTTCAGTTGAACGTTCTTTCAGTGCCAACCCTACTTGCCTCATTAAACACTGACGACAAACACTATTATGACCACAATGTATTTGAGGAAATTCACTTTGTCTGCAATCTTCTAAACAGATAGAACATTCAATCAATGATGAAACATCTGCTTGAACTATAGGCACATGAGTTGCTTGATATACAGGAGCAACAGTTGTCGCTGCAGGAAAACTTCTTGATGTTGTCATATTATTGGCACGATGAGCACGCTCTAAAATAAGAGCTGCAATTCTTGGTGATGAACCACGCGAAGCATTAATATTTGCAAATTTATTCAAATAAGCTCGTGCTCCTGGAGATAATGCAACATTGTCATGTGTAACCCGTTTTAGTAGTTGACCTAACTCAGATGGACTATAATCCGCAGCAAACATTGAACTGACATTTAGAACAGTTAATATTAATGCTACAACTGTAATTTTTGAACTCTTCATATATAAAGACCTCCTCCATTAGATATTAAAAATAACCTCACATTTCACCCATTTTTTCAAAAAACTATTTTTTGACTAAGCGAAATCTGTTTTTTCATCTTACTATCAAATATAGACAAAAACATCTTTTTGTCAATTAACTATTTAAAAAATAAACTTATATTTTGCAAATAGGCAATACAAAGAAGGGGGGGGGTGCTCCTAGGTATTTTCACCCATTAAAACAGCTAAAACAGCCAAGTTATATATGTATTTATGTTCAGAATGCCAAAATGACCTCATTAGGTCAAAAGGCCAAAAAAAAGCGGCCCTTTTTCAAGAACCGCTTTTTTTTGTTATTTTTTTTGTAAAATTAGCTAAATTAAGCGCTATAACACTTTCAGCGCCTTTAGAAAAGACTCACTGATAACTCTAAGTGCATTTGTGCAAACGCCAACACAAAGTACTCACAGCGAAACCTACTCCAAAACCCAATGAAATAAGAAGTTTACCCAGATCTGAACCGATAACCTCCTTAAGCTCTCTTAGTTTATTTTTTAGCTTACAACTAGTATCTATATCAATACCAAGAGAAGCCCCAAACTTGTCTAATGCCTCTGCCCCTGTATCACCAGCCTCTTTTGCAAAATTGTGCGCCGCACCGGCTACTGCTGCAACATCAGCTGAAACATAATTATATCCACCAAAAGCCACACCAATGGCTAACAACATAGAAAAACGCATGCTATTCATAAAGAAAAGCCCCCAAATTAAGATAAGAAATAAGATACACCTACTTCATAATATTAACATAATTGAAATATGTCAAAATTACTAACTTAAAAATACCAATAATCATTGGCTCACCCACCAGGTAAGTTCATGCTTATTATGAAAGAGATGCACAATTTGGCTATTAGGTACCGCAAGAAACTGATCAATTACAGCAAAATCAGCCTCTCCCTGAAATTTAATTGTACACATAAAGTTCTTCACACCACCTTTATGCATCCATGTTGTAATAAGATTGAGCAATCGTTCAGGATAACAGATAATATCAGAAAAAAACCAATCTACTTGTGGTAGGCTATCAGGCGATAAGGCAAAAGCACTTTCTTGCAGAAAGGTGATATTGGGCAATTTAGCTATTTTTTGATCAAGCGGTGCCTTGTCGACAGCAGTAACCTTTAAATCTAATGAAGCCAATACCCAACTCCATCCACCGGGAGATGCACCCATATCAAGCACATGAGCTCCGGCAACCGGCGGCTGATGATGTATAGTGAAAAATTCCCATAACTTAAGATATGCTCGCGAAGGAGGTGTTGTTTTATTTTCAATAAACTCACACACACCTAGCGGATATTGTGATGTCGTTTGGGCAGAACATATAATGGTATCTTTATCATAAAGCGTCCATCCACCCATCGAATGTTTTGGCCGGTCTGCCAAGAATGCAATTGGAGATTTTTTAACTTTTGCCAAGCCATCCTGAATTAACTGAGCTCTGCGATGATAATCTATAGAGAACAGAGCCCAATTTTTCCCCAATGCACGCAACTGTTTTATACCATCATTAATAGATACAATAGGCAACCTCTTGCAATTTATCCACGTCACTTGCGCAAAAAGCGGCCGATAATCGGCATCAAAAAAATAAAGCCTATCATGTTTTTCAAAATCTATATTTCTATAATTTAGCTCTCGCTCAAGTTCATATTCAAGATTATAAATGGCCAATGAAATATGCATAGCTTAATCCCTTTGGTTAGTTATAGTAATCAATTGATTGTAACAGTCATAATTTAATAAACAATTTTTAAGCTAAAATTCATTTGATTGATAAAGAAAATTAAAACTACGAAGGAAAGATGGATGTAGTTTGATCATTATACCCTTCTTGAAGGCAAACAGCGTTTTACATTTACCATAATATCTTTTATTCTATTTTTATAGTTATAATATCTTTTTTCAAGGGGACAAAATGTTCAAATATGTATTATCAATGTTGCTAATCTATTCAGTGGCATGTCACGCAGAAGATATCCTGAAAGCTCCTTGCCCTCAAGATGCTTTACTTTTTATGGAATTGTCTTCAGTTCCTGAAGCAATAGCATCACTCAAACGCACACTTGAGAGCAATCTTGAGAGCGATAAAGACAACTGGTCTAATGCATGGCTATTGAGTCTTGCACATAGACGTCTTTTTGAGGATAATTTTGAGATTTTTTTAAAAGAAAACCAAACAATTCTTAGGCAGGAAGACCTGGAATACATGCACAATCCGGTAAAGATGAAACTACTTGATCAGGCAATGAAGACGACCAATGTGTGGGAACGAGGTTTTACATTAATTACAATAAGCTCAGTTCGTTATAATCCATCAGATAAAAAAGAAAAAAATCATATTATCCAAGCTTTCAAATGGCTCATCGTTACTGCTCTTTTGAACTATAATGTGCAAGATAAGTCATCTGAAGTTCTATTCAGCATAATACCTTTTCATTGTATTGATCTTGGTATTCTACAAAAAGGAATGCTAGAAGCAAAAGCATGGCTTAAAGCCCATGGCAAATATGACCTTGTTCAAAAAGAGGGAAATAGCCTTAGCTCATGTTTGCTTTTTTGATGTAGTTTAATAAAAACAGTTAAAGTAACAAAAGATAGTTGTGTAATAAAATACGCAACTATCTTTTTTTTATTAAAATTTATTCCGTTAAAACGATTAACTCCTACTTCGCTCTTCAAGCTTCGAAGGACAGAGGCCATGCCAGCTGACTTGTTCTTTGTAGCTCGAAGAGCCAAGTAGAAAGCTTTATGCGAAGGTTATATCAACCTTCGTTCTCTAAAAGATCTTCCCGAACCTGACTTAAGATATTGTTCAAACTCAATTGCTTTGGCCTCATCCTTAAATCCTATTTGAACCTGAAGCTCCCAGGGGCGATATTTTTTGGTATAAGGAGTCGTTCCAGCGTTGTGGTTTGATATTCGCTTAGCTAAATTTGTTGTACGCCCAACATATATTTGTTCTGGAAAGTTGATCGATCAAATTATATATACATAATACATAATCTATATCTTTATAATTATTGGAAAAATGATCACAGATTAGCCCAGCCGTCGCCAAGACTATGGCGGGCAGCCTTCGCTTATTATCGATTAAGTTTTTTTATTTTATCAAATTTATTCCGTTAAGAAAATGGCCTGCCAGCCGAAGCTTTATGCGAAAAAAGTCTCTATAGAATCGCCGTGTTTGGCCCAGCCTACGTCTGTCCGGGCCTTCAGGCTCGGCACACTTCGGCGGGCAGTCTTCGCTTTATTTTTTAATTTTAAGACATTTAGTAATGGCGATAGCCAGGCGTAGCTTGCCGAGCCTGAAGGCCCGGATAAGCGAAGACTGGTGTGCCCGGAAGGATTCGAACCCTCGACCTACGGATTAGAAGTCCGTTGCTCTATCCAACTGAGCTACGGGCACATAAAAAATGTCTAATGAAAAGAAAAGATAGACAAAATGTAGTATATCGCAAATAATCAGGTATTACAACGAAAAAATTAAGATATCACGCATCCACATGAATGTAATTCTGCATCTCGCTTCTTTTTATCTTTATCTTCTAATAACTTCAATAAATCAATAATCAAACCTGAGCATGGCTCATCACTATCATGGGCAATAATATCTAAATTAGAACTTATTGATTTAACTTTTCTATTAAATCCTCTCTTTTTTTTAAATTCCTCTTTATTTTCAGGCCAAAAAAAACACAATATATGCTTTTGCAGCTCAATTGCACCATCAGGAGCATATATAGTGACCGCATTATCTTCTAGAGAACCACGCGCAATAAGGAGCTCAACATCATCATTTGCACCAATTGAAGTTTTAATTTGTGCAATAAAATCCTCATTATCAAGAGAGTAGTATGAAAGAAATACAGGGGTTGTTTCATTCAATTGACGAGCTTCAATCCCTCTTAATTTCCTACGATTAATAATAGACGCCTCTAAATCAAATTGCTGTAATGCGACACAAGTAGCCTCTAGCACCCTTTTGTTTTTAGCACGAATTAAAGCTGACAACCATTGATTTGAACTTTTATCAACACGTACAAGACCCGAAGAAAATAAAAGACTAGAAGAATCAAGCGCAATCTTACACCAACTAAAGTTTTTCTTTGAACTTACATCCATAGAATATGCATATAGATATATCATAAAAAGTAGCATTAAAAAGAGATGCTTCATCATTTTCTGCCTTTTTTAAAAAAAATTACTACTCAGGCGCAACAAAAAGTTTTTCAAAATCATGAGCAATCTTTTTAAGCTGTTTGATCTGTTCGTCAGTTATATCTTGTGAATTAAAGATACTGTCATACAACTCTTTATGCACCGATGAAACAAAACTGACAAACTGCGTTGCAAATGCATGCACGTTCTTAAGGTCAAGCTTATCTAAAAAATCCTCTTTTAATAAAAAGAGCATCAATGATTGATCAACAAAATTATACGTAACAAACTGAGGCTGCTTGAGCAATTCACCGGCCAATGCCCCACGTTGTAATTTTTTTTGTGAAACATCATCAAGTTCGGTCCCAAATTGCGCAAAACTTAACAGTTCATGATATTGCGCTAATTCTAAACGTAACGCTTTTGTCATACGCTTAATTGCTTTTGTTTGTGCAGCACCGCCAACACGTGAAACTGAAAGCTCTACATTCACTGCAGGTCGCATACCTTGATTAAATAATTTGGTATCTAAAAAGATTTGCCCATCAGTAATGGAAATTAAATTAGTTGGAATATATGCAGTAATATCATCCGATTGAATTTGCACCATAGGCAAGGCAGTCAATGAACCGCCATTAATTGTTTTTCCTGCGCGCTCAAGTAAACGTGCATGCAAATAAAATACATCACCGGGATATGCTTCACGCCCCGGCGATTGACGCATCAACAATGACATTTGTCGATAAGCAATTGCATGATTACTCAAATCATCATATATAATAAGCGCATCTTTACCTTGTGAACGATAATATTCACCAATGGTACAACCAACATAAGGAGCCAACCATTGATTGAGCACCGCTTCACTTGCATCAGCACTAACAATAACTGTGTAATCCATTGCGCTATTTTCTTCTAACAAACGTAAAATACGCGCAAGATTTGCTTGACGCTGGCCAATAGAAACATACACGCAAATAACATTTTTATCTTTTTGATGTAAAATTGTATCTAAGGCAACTGCAGTCTTTCCGGTATTACGATTACCAATAATCAGTTCACGTTGACCTTTTCCAATTGGAACTAATGCATCAATTGCAATAATCCCGGTCTCAAGTGATTCATCTATAGGGCTTCGTTCGATAATCGATGCGATCTCAGGCTGTATTGATTGATAATCCGTTGCATCAATTGCACCACGACCATCAAGTGGCTTGCCAACAGCATTGATCACGCGACCAATTAATGCATCACCAACCGGTGCTTTAAATTCGCCACCGGTTCGTTTTACTACCTCTAATTCTGCAACAGGAATACTGTTATATAATAAAAATACGGAAACAGAATATTCATCTAAATTAAATACAATACCCTTATTTCCACCTTCAAATGTAACCAATTCACCGTACACTGCGTTACGCAAACCATGCACACTGCATACATCATCACCAACTTGAACCACCACACCGGTTTCATCCAACTCAGGACGTGGTGCTCCTTTTAATGCATCTTCAAACAATGAAACTAAATCGGTGCTTTTCACATTCATTTTGTACCTTATCTCATGAGTGACAAGCTGATGGCGCGTAATTTTTTGCGCACTGAATATTCCCACAAAAGAGTATCACTTTGCAAACGAATACCAGCTATTAAATTTTTATTTTCTCGATATGTATATATAATATCGTTACCCGTACGATGCGCAAGAAATTGTTGAATCGCATCCAATTTTTTCTTATCTAATGCGCAAGAACTTTCGATTGAAAATTCCATGATATTATTTTTTTCCTGATACAACTGCACGATATAATACAAAACATCAGCAATTAGTTTTGTACGCTTTTGCTCAACCAGCAATGACAAAAGATCATTAAAACAATGAGGCAACTTCAGTTGTATAAATAGTGTATGCATGAGCTCTTTTTTTTGTTTTTTATCCATAGTAGGAAGAGATAAAAAATAAACAAGCTTTGCATGCTTCTTAAAATACTTTAATGCTTTTTTTATAAACAAAAAATCTTCATATGATATTGGACACACAGCTATAAATGCTGCTGCATAGCGACGGGACAAAATCTGTTCTGATGCGGTCATATATCTTCCTTTTGCATACTCATAAGCAATGCATCTACAAAGGCTTCATCTACATTATTATCAAATTTTTTTTTCAATGCATCTTCTGCTCGAGCAATAGCATCCGGAACCACTTTGTCATACAATTTTTGTTGAGCAATTTCTTCTATTTGTTGGATATAAGATTTTTCCAGACGGACTTGAATATCCTCTTTTTCGAGCAAACGCTTGTTATGCTTACGCTTACAAGTTTCTTGCCACAGACGCACTTGATGCTCAAGTAATGAAATATGTGCATCATCTTGGACAAGTTTTGCATCTAAAATCTGTGCCTTATTATGCAACTGCTCTACATCATTGGCCAAATCTTGTTTTTTTTTGCGCTCACTCAATACATTTTGACGCAGCAGCGGAAGACCCCATTTGATAAAACCATACAAAAACAAAGCTATAATGATTAACAAATCAACAAAGCGAAATAGTAACCAAACAACCATCTCATACGTCAACATGCTCAACCTCCGAAACTATTTTATCGGTAATCTGAGCAGATAAATCATCTAACTGTTCTTGTTCAAAATCAATAGGCATAAGCTTTGGTGCAATATTTTTAAATATAAAAAAATCCGGATGGGTAATATCCGGCTTATTTTTTTTAGAAAAACATTTAAGCATATGCCAGTGACTTTCAATTTCTTGTTGTTTTGTATGCACATACCCTTGCCATTTGTGCTTTGTATCAACAACAGCATTATGCTTTTGCTGTTCACCATCTAATGCAACAAGTGCAGGTTTAAAATACAAATTCCGTAACAAAAACCATGCCACAAGAAAATTGATCATCTGAACAAATAAAGTAATATTAACTTCCATGTAGCTATCTCAATTACACCATGAATGTTAATGCAAATGCTATAATCAAACAATAAATCGCAGAACTCTCTACAATACCCATTGCAATCATCATAGTAGTACGAATTTGACCCGAACTTTCAGGATACTTGCCAAGATTCTCACAAGCTTTTGCGCCAATCATTCCCTGACCTATTGCAGGCCCAACACTTCCAACACCCATAGCAATTGCAGCTCCAAAATATGCCGCTGCTTTAGCGTAAAACATACCATCCATAATACGCCTTTCTCTTTAATAGTTTTTAATTTAAATTCAACCATTTAACTGATAACAGTTTAACTCATAATAACCAACATTTACAACCCCACATTCATCTATATCTGATAATCATTACACAAGCACAAAATAAAACAACACAAACTCTTGAAAATGTTAATGGAATAATGCTTTTTTAAAGATAATCAAGGTCATGCTTTTGTGTTTCCTTGCAAAATAAAGTAAAATTATCTTTTAGTTATATGAATAGTTATGCAAAACAATACTGTATTAATTTGACCCAATTAAACATTAGAAAAATAAAATGTATTTAAAAAACAAACACCGGCTACTTTATAGCCTCTTTTTTTTCGTTACTACTCAGCTACACATTCCTATACATTCAGCTGATGATCTTGCGTTTGATTTCTTTGACGATAATCCGAATCTTGCTTTAGAGCCGGTCTGCACTAATGCTGATCCTGCGGATGTCGTCATGCTTCTTATAGATGATCTAGATGCATTGTGTATTCTACAACAAGACTTTTATAAACGGACAAACGAACTTAACCAACGAAGCCTTTTAGATTATGGGCTTTTTTTACCACAAAAATTTTATGCCCGTGATTGGGAAATTGGGGCACACATTTTTTATAATCAAACTACACGTGACAATTTCACACGAAAAAGCACCGCCCTATGCTCTTATTTAGCAATTTTCAATGAAACCTTATTAAATGAAATTCAAAGACGAGCTGAAGAATTGACCGAATTGCCATTTCAATTACGTGAAGTCCTCCCTTTATTTGCAAATACAACAGTGCAAGAACGCAGAACCGGCGCAATGTTTCATGGCATGCGCAGATGGGGCCAATATCGCTTTAGATTTCTATTTCCTTTTTATTATCTTGAGTCAAATATATTCCTAACGCCACAAGAAATCGATCTTATTCAAGCAGCGTTAGGTATTACCGACCCGACCGATGATATGGAATTTGCACGTAATAATCTCATTGCAGATAAAGTCGGCCTTGGTGATTTGCGTTTAAACTTTGATTTCCCTTTCACAAATATGCCCGGAATGACCACTAAAATTGGTGTACAAGCAACGATACCTACCGCTTTTTCAATAAAAAATGGATTGTATGGTTCTACATTCAAAAAACGTTGCCGTGGTCCATTACTAGACTTTTGCAAGTTATTTGATTTAGCAACTGAAAAAATGGATTTTGATGCAATTCAAAACATTGTCACTCAATTTGGCCAAGATGCACTTGAACAGTTCAATGCAAATCTTATTGAACTCCCTATGGGCAATGGCGGACATTTTGGTGTTGGTGCATATATACGATCAAAAACGCCCCTTAACTCCGTCATCAAACGTCCATGGGCCGATAACATTACCATGCGCAGTCGTATGTCAGTTGAATATTTATTCCCACACAGGCAAAATCGTTATTTTATTGAAGGTGATAACAAAGCACGTTTTGCAGCACTCGGACTCGATCGTGCTACAAGCGTAATTACTGATCAAGTAACAAATGATCCTGCTTATGCACGCGCAGTTCTAGGCTTTTTAGAATCACAATTAACCGATAAAGTTTTCCCATTCTCATTATCTACCAAAGTTCAACCCGGTATTATTTTCCGTTGGATGACCAAATATATATATGAAACAAATCAAAGATGGGGATATTTTGTGGGTACCGATACATGGCTCACCACAAAAGAACGCTTATCTGATATCCGTGTTCCTGAAGGATTTCCAACACCACTCAATTGCAAGATTGCACGCAAACCATTTGGTTATCAAGTTGGCTTTATGGGTAATCTTTTTTGGAAACGACCAAGTGGATGGTTGCTCACACTTAATGGCCAATACGATTTCACCTCTACCGGCATCGGAAGCGATTTTTTACTCAGCTTTAATTTTGAAAAAAGTTTTTAATAATGTTGAAAAAATATAAGGAATATAAAAATTATGTTTAACAAAAAAACAATCTTAATGAGCATCTGTTTGCTTACAGCAATCAATAACAATGCAGAAGTCTATCGCCGTATGATCACCGGAAACACCATACTCATCTCAAAACTACTCAAAGCGATTGATGGTAGATCATTTGGCCTGCACGGACAAACGATTCGTGCGATATTAAAAATTCGCACACGTCTTGTGCGCATGCTACAAGGCACACTACAAAAAGATGGATCACACCAAGGTTCTTATACATTTGACAATACACAATACACCATTCAAGAATTATACACTGTTGAAAAACAAGGCGAAGTTGATCATGAAATCATGTACAACCGACTCAAAGAAGTAAAAAAAGATTTCAACATACAAATCAATCCATTTGTAGAATTAGGACGAGGATTTAAACCGCAAATGCTTATCTTAATTGAAGAATCATTGCGCCTACATAAACGGGAAAATAGCATTTTACATTTGTGGGCAGGAGAAGCTGAAGGTCAAGATATGGTCGCTTTCGAAGAAAATGTACAAACATTTGATGACTTGGTACATTTTCTTCAAGACCTACTCAATTTCTTAGATGATCTTATTTCAAGTTGCCCAAAAGCAACTAAGCAATTTATTAATTCACTCGAAACTGATCGCGAAAAAAAAATGCGCGCACAGCAGTTTGCACAGGTTTTTGAACGCCAAAAACAAAAAATAAACAATTACTCTCGACAACAATAACGAAAAAATAGATTTATGATCGAGCAAGAAGAATTAACCGGAACTATTGAAAAATGTATTTATCAAAATGAACAAAATGGATTTTCCGTATTTGTTTTAGTTTTTGGTAAAGATAAATCAACTATTGTCCGCGGCCACATGCCTCAAATTCAACCTGGTGAACAGGTCACCATACAAGGCGCTTGGGTTATGCATCCAAAGTTTGGACGACAATTTGAAGCAAAATCATGCACTGCGAGTGCTCCAACAAGCGTTCTTGGCCTAAAAAAATATTTAGGCTCAGGCATGATAAAAGGTATCGGTCCAAAATATGCAGAAAAATTGGTCAATGCATTTGGCACCGAAACCTTAGAAGTCATTGATAAAAAACCACATCTTTTGTCACAAGTTGAAGGTATCGGCCCAAAACGGATCGAACAAATTATCAATGCATGGCATGATCAAAAAGAGATCTCCAACGTCATGGTTTTTCTACAAGACAAAGGAATTTCTCCCGCTTATGCTACAAAAATCTATAAAAAATATGGCCAAGAATCAATTGCAACTGTCTCTGAAAATCCCTACCGTTTAGCAGAAGAAATTTGGGGCATCGGTTTCAAAACTGCCGATCAAATAGCATTGCAACTTAACTTTGAAAAGCATTCAATCAAACGAGTACGCGCAGGTATTTTATATGCATTAACTGAACAAAGCGGTCAAGGACATCTCTATTGTGAACTCGATGAGCTCAAAGAAAAAACCGCCGAGCTTCTTGAACTTGAGATTGAACAAAAAGATCAACTGCTCAAAGCATCATTTCACGATCTCTACAATAGTGATAAAATAAAAATCGTAAGTCATGAAAACAAACATTTTATTGCACTCACCAAACATTACTTTACCGAATTTGGCACTGCAAAAAAAATTGAAAAGCTACAAAGTTATCCAAGTGACATTCCGTTTAAAATTGATGAAGTCTATCAACAACTGCGTGTATCAAAACCTGGTGAAGTTGAGCTCAACGAAGCTCAACAACGAGGCATATTGACCTGTCTTCAAAATAAAATATCAATCGTTACCGGTGGCCCCGGAACCGGTAAAACAACATTGATAAAAAAACTGATCGAAACCTTAGATGATAATCATGTATCATATAAACTTGCTGCTCCAACCGGACGTGCTGCAAAACGTATGAGCGAAAGCACCGGTAAAACTGCCTGCACCATTCATCGTTTACTTGAATTTGATGTAAGCAGTTTCGGTTTTTCTAAAAATGAAAATAATGCACTCAAATTACATTTTTTAATTATTGATGAAGCATCAATGCTCGATATCTTCTTAATGTATTCAATTTTACGTGCAGTACCTCATCATGCACATGTCGTATTTATCGGTGATGTTGATCAGCTTCCTTCAGTTGGACCGGGCAATGTATTGCACGATCTCCTTGAAAGTGAAAAAATAGCACATGTGCGCTTAACACAAATTTTCAGACAAGCTCAAAACAGTATGATCATTGTCAATGCGCATAGAATCAATCAAGGTGAATTTCCTATCGCACCGATTGACGGTGCAAAAAAAGATTTCATATTTATCAAAGAAAATGAACCGACTAATGTTATCAAGCATCTTGAAAAAATCTATAAAGGAGGTTTGGCTAAATTCGGTATTTATCCAAATAATGCAACAACTTTGGTTCCTATGAATCGTGGTTTGGTCGGCACACAAAAATTAAATTACGACATCCAGCATATGCTCAATAACATAGAAACCGATCAGCAAATTTCACACGGTGGAAACAACTTTAAGATTAAAGATCGTGTTATGCAGATCAGAAATAACTATGATAAAAACGTATTTAATGGTGATACCGGTGTGATTGATGCAATTAATAAAACCGATCGCATTATGTACGTAAATTTTTTAGGCACAACTGTAGAGTATGATTTTAGTGAACTTGACGAGCTGGTTTTAGCTTATGCAATTTCAATTCATAAAAGCCAAGGTTCTGAATTTGATGCTGCAATCATTCCTATATTTATGCAACATTTTATGCTTTTACGCAGAAACTTAATCTATACCGCTATTACACGTGCAAAAAAATTGTGTATATTTATTGGGCAACCGAAAGCAATCGGTATGGCAATTAACAACACAAAAGATATCAAACGTGTTACTTTCTTAGATCACTATTTAAAAAGCGATTTAACATGTCGATAACAAAATTCATCCTGCTTGTGCGTCGTAGCTTTAGCATAGACGTAAGTACTGCTTTAGCAGTGTATCGAAGGATCATCCTGCTTACACTCTTTATTGTTATCACTACCTTTCCTGCACGTAAAAAAAAAATAACACTCATACTTGATCCTGCAGGAGATGCACGCAATCCCGGCCGATTAATTGGCGACAATTATGAACGTACATATACATCACGCATTGCTCATCAACTCAAAGAGATTTTAGAAAAAAAAGATAACAATATTATGGTACTCTTCACACGTCTACCCGGTGAACAAAACGATCAACGAGAAAAAACTCGTTTTGCAAATCGATGTGCACCTCATCTGTTCATCAATCTTTGCGCATATCAAAGCACACATATTAAACCTCAAATCTACATGTATTACTATACAAATCAAACGACTACAGACAACAACTGCTTGATTCCTTTGGAAAATGCATATCAATCACACAGTGCCCTAACAACAATCTATGCAAACAAAATATACACCTCTATCTCCCCTTGTACTCGCATCTGCGATGCACATGCGCCAAAAGGCATTGCCTGCATCCCACTTAAAGGAATTAATGCACCCGCTTTATGCATAGAAATTGGATGCAATTCTGCCCATAATCTGCATAACACTATTTCACTCATTTCCGATGCACTATATACATGCCTAGAGGAACAAAAGTGAGACGCCTGCCTTTTATCATTATATGCAGTGTCATGTCAGCTTTACTCTTTTTTTCATTACAAAAAGAATGGATAATCATCCAAAGGCCAATACCGACAACTGAAGCAACAACCACAAAAACTGAACAAAAAGAATACATTCTCTATTGGAGCGCTCATGCATTGCAACAAGAAACTAAAACAATAATTTGGACTGATAATATGCAAAAAAATCTGCACTATGTCCTCAACTCTTGGCTCATGTATCTCTATGAAGAAGGACTACATAAAAAACTACATATTGAAACTGCCATGCTCAATCGATCAGAAACTGAACTGTTTATTTCATTCGATCGTCAGCCATTCGGCAAACAACAATCAATACAACAAAAAACAGATTTTATACAAAGCCTACTAAAAACAGTTGCACAATGCTGTTCAGTTTCCAAAGTACGTTTTTTACTTCGCCATAAGCAATTTCATGATCCTCATCTGGATTTTTCTCACAGCTGGCCAACCAATCTATTTTAAAAAAATCTTTACAAGTTATGCAATCCAGGTAAATTAACGTTATCGTTCCAAGTAAGAAGCAACAAAAGGTTAGTAATGAAATTCAAAAACAAAATTTGTTGTATCCTAATTATCGGCTACACATTCAACTGTTTTTCCGCCATATTTGATATTGCATATCCCTATACTATAGACAAGAAAGAATTTTTTCCCTGGACAGCATTCTTTCGCAGTCTCTATGCCCGTAAAGAATTAGCTTTAGGTAAATATCCTGTAAAAGCTGAAATTAGCGGCTATGTCATGCATGAACCATTTTGGGATAGTCGTCAAGTTGATGCAAGCGTATCCGGCTTGCAACTTTTTGCACCGCAACCAAAAGAGTGCGATCCACGTGGCAAAGATATAAACGCGGTTGGCGAGTTTAGCATGTCACCACTCGAAACACGTGGACGTGCAAAATTCTATGGACCAATAATTGAAAATGCTCCCGTTCCTCTAAAATTTTTTAATGGCGCTGAAATATTTGGTTTGATTGAATTTGACTTTATAGGATCAAATGAAGTTTTAGCACGCGCCCGTGCACGACACGCCTATATGAAATTAACTTGGAAAGAACCGGAAATCACCTTTTGGGCAGGTCAATATTACCATCCTATTCGACTAGCGCATCTTGACTTGGATCCAAAAATTATCGGCCGTAATCGTGGCGCACCGGTTCATCCAAATGTGCGCGACCCACAAGTACGTTTTACCAAAGGATGGAAAAATAAACTGAATTTAGTATTAACGGCCCTTACGCAATTACGCGCACGCAGTGAAGGTCCTGAGGGAAGAAGCAGTATATATTTACGACGCTCAATGATGCCGGTTTTCAATGCACAGCTGTGGCTCGGGCCACAAAGCACTAAATATGTATTCGGCGTTGGATTTGATATTAAAAGGTTGATGCCACGATTAGTCACTAATAAATGTGTAAGAACACGTGAAACTATTACCAGCTCCGCCTTTGATATATATGCAAAAATAACCGCCGAACCACTTTCAATACGAACACAATTTGTATGGGGGCAAAACACCGGCGACTATGGCATGCTTGGTGGCTATGCAGTAAAGACTATCAACCCGCGCACTGATGAACGCACCTATGCAAATATTAATGTTATGACCTATTGGATAGATTTTAACCTTGATAAAAAAATATCCCCAGGTCTTTTTGGAGGACTCACTAAAAATTTAGGAACCAGTACACCAATTATTCCATCTATCACAAATACCAAAGGTGAAACTGAATCATTAGTATATGCACGCGGACCAGATATTAAATATATGGCCAAAGTTAATCCACGTATCCGCTTACATTTCAGACCAATTGTATTTGGTGCCGAAATAGAATGGACACGCGCAGGCTATGGCACGGTTAAACCATCCGGACAGATTGAAAATGTTGTCCCCGTAAGCAACGTTCGATTTATTTTAGCATCTTATTTCTTCTTTTAGATAAACAGGAATCACATGATTAAACAGAATAATACATTGTTGAATATACTCATGTATATATGTATGATATCAACAACAATAAAAATACATTCAGAAGAACAGCAAAACCCACTTGGCCAATCATTTTATACATCATCTTATGTAACAGAAAAACATGACACACTTATTCATCCGGAAAAACCTACAATTGATGAATCTACCATTACCCCATTGGACAGATCAACAAAAGAAGAACCTGCAATAGAACAACCACTTGTGGATCTATCGGAAGCAAAAGATGCAGATTTTTCATTCTTTAATGATCCTTATCTTTTTGAACAATATGAACAACAACCATTACATGATTTAACTCAGTTGGAAGTTCCATCTGGCACAACTGATACAGAAAAACCGGTTGTCGATCTTTCCGAAACAAGTGATGTAGATTTCAGTTATTTTAATGATCCTTATGCATTTGAAAAATTTAGAACTGGCCTGCCCATAAAAGCAAAATTCGGTGGATACGTACAACATTCATCATGGTGGGATAGCAGACAAGCGCTGGAAGCTGGTGATGGTTATGTATTTATAATTCCTAAACCACGTGAATTCGATGTTGATTGCCAAGATATAAATGCTCGTGGTGAATTTAATATGAGTATGATCGAAACCCGTGTGCGTGCTGAACTGTTTGGTCCTAAAATTTTAGGTGCTGAGTCATATGCTTATATCGAATCTGATATTTTTGGCAGCGGTGTTGTGATCAATCGATTTAGAGTGCGTCATGCTTTCATACAACTGACCTGGCCTGAAGAATCAAAAGTTATGCTTGGACAATTTTGGCATCCTATGTTTTTAGTCAAAACATTTCCACTTGTCGTTTCATTTGATGGTGGTATTCCAATAGCCCCTTTTTCACGAAACCCGCAAATTCGTTATACCTACTATGGCGGCAATAAAGAATTGCTCATTGCAGCAATTGCACAATTACAATTCACCAGTAATGGCCCCATCGGTTTTAGTTCAACCTATCTACGTAACTCACGCATGCCCATGTTGATGATACGTGGGGCTTATGATTCTGAACGGGTTTATGGTGGTGGTGGCCTTGTGTTCCAACGTTTAAAACCACGTCTTGAATCGAATAAAGGTTTTCGTGTAAATGAATCAATCAACAGTGTACAAGCAACTGCATTTGCTACCATTAAACTTGAACCGGTCGAAATACGACAACAACTCATTTACGCTCAAAATGCAAATGATCTTTCCATGCTGAGTGGTTTTGCCGTAACCAGTGTCAATCCAACAACTGATGAACGCCGTTACACAAATACAAATGCCGTAAGTTATTGGATGGATATAAACATAAATCGCCAAATTGAACCTGGCCTGTTTATCGGTATCACCAAAAATTTAGGTGCACACAGAAATATTATTCAATGCCTTATTGATCCTGCAACAGGACAAGAGGAACGCACGCTCTATGGATTGGCTGAAATTGGCGATCAAGTTGATACACTTTTTAGAATATCTCCACGCGTTCGTTTTCATGTTCTACCTATAGATTTTGCAGCTGAAATCGAATATACACGTTCAGCATCCGGTTGCATCAATAATCGCGCACGCATAGACAATATTGATCCTGTTTCCAATACACGCTTAATATTTACCGCATATTATTATTTCTAACTTGAGTAATTAATGCATCATTTAAAAAAAAGATTCATACTCCTTTGTTTTTTTTCTGCCTGTTGTGCTTCTGCTAATCAAGAAATATCCAAACAACCATTGGTTCATTTAAACCAAACGCATGATGTTGATTTCGCTTTTTTTAATGATCCCTATCTATTTGAACAATATGCTAAACAACCATTATATGATTTAACCCAGTTGGGAATTTCATCTGATGGCATTGCACCGGATGCTGAAACCCCGGTTGTCGATCTTTCTGAAACGGCTGATGTTGATTTCAGTTTTTTTAATGATCCTTATGCGTTCGAAACATTCAGAACCGACCTACCCATAAAAGCGAAATTTTCTGGTTACATACAATATGCAAGTTGGTGGGATAGTAGGCAAGGTGAATCTCTCGGTGCCGGTTTTATATATTTTTTTCCTAAAGATCGAGAGTTTGATGCCGATTGTCGTGATGTAAATGCACAAGGAACTTCAAATATGACAACTCTCGAAACACGAGTCCGTGCAGAGTTTTTCGGTCCGGAAGTTTTGGGTGCAGAATCATTTGCGTATATTGAAGCAGATTTCTTCGGTTTCGATCAAATATCCGATCTTTCACGCAATTCTGTTATAAACCGTATGCGATTGCGTAACGCTTTTATACAATTGAGCTGGTCAGCATCAAAAATATTACTCGGTCAATTTTACCATCCTATATTCATCATCAAAACATTTCCTTTGAACATCTCGATCGAAGCCGGAGCTCCGATTGCACCATTCGGTCGAAACCCTCAAATACGTTACACCATTTTTAAAAATAACTATGAAATACTTTTTGCAGCACTAACACAATTGCAATTTACCGATACCGGCCCTGAAGGATTCAGTTCAATCTATATACGCAACTCAAGAATGCCAATGTACATAATACGCGCTGCTTATGATGTTAAACATATATATGCCGGAGCTGCCGTATTATTTGAACGTTTAAAACCACGCATCGAATCTAATAAAGGGTTCAGTGTTAATGAATATATTAACAATGCACAAGCGACTGCATTTGCCACCATAAAATTTGAACCCTTGGAAATCAGACAACAAATAACCTACGCACAAAACGCAAGCAACATTGCAATGCTTGGCGGTTTTGCTGTCAGCAGTGTTGACCCTGCAACCGATAAACGCCATTATACTAATTTAAATACATTAAGTTATTGGATGGATATAAATATTAACCGCAAAATTGAACCGGGACTCTTTATCGGCATTGCAAAAAATTTAGGCGCAAACAGCACGATTATTCAATGTTTACCCAACCCAAAAACCGATACACCGGAAGAAACGTTGTATTATTTTGGTAAAGGCATCAATACATTATTTAAATGCTCACCGCGCATTCGTTGGCATATTCTTCCCATAGACTTTGCAACCGAAATTGCCTACACACGTGCAACCTATGGCTGCATTGATGATTATGGGCGCATTCAAAATAGTGCTCCTGTCTCAAATACACGTTTAATTTTTGCAGCATATTACTTTTTTTAGTCTTCATATCCTGCAGCAGCTAATGCAGCAGAAACATCCCGTCTTCTATGTTTAACTATTTCAATATCTTTACCTTGCGCCTTAAGCTTTTGCTGAATTTCTGCAATACGTTCATTAGTAATTGGATTATTTGTTAATATAATTTCTTCAAGCCTTGGAAATATATCAAACAACTCTATCGGCAAATCAGTTATATTATTATCTCTTAAATCCAAATATCGTACTCGAGGTATAACTTTTGCTCTATCAGTCTGAAATGTTTCAATATTATTATTTTTTAATTCAAGCCGCACAAGCTCACTTAAGCCTTTAAACCATCGCATATCTATATTTTTGATATTATTGTTCTTAACAAAAAGATATGTAGTAAATGCAACGTCTCTAATCAAATTTAAACCATGCAAACTATTCAAACCTAAATCATCTAAGACTAAACTGTATCCAACACCATAGGGCATTGTGTTTATTCTAAAACTATAACCACGATTCAATCCTTCATATATGGATTGTATTGGTAAAGGTATTCCGCCAACTTTATATACATATTTTGCAATTTCATCCCAAATATTTTGTGATAATTTATCTTTATATAACTGATAGAACTCTTTCGGATCTTCCTGACTGATTAAATAATCACCAACAGCACCTGCATACATAAGCAATAAATCATGAGTATCTAAAAAATCTGCAGCGCTTAACAAAGCAAACAATTTCTCTAAAGACCTTATATTAACTCTTTGCTGCAATATTTTTCTTGATTTAGTAGTGTTGTACAATTGATTCATATCATCTGTAATTTGCTGCAAAGTTTCACCCGAAATATAGCGAAATGATATTTCGGGTGGTTGCCCTTCTTGAAAACCATCAATAATAGTTTTTATCGTTTTAGATTGTTCTGCAACTTTTCTTGGTAATACAACTTTAACACCATCACTACTTTTTAGTGTAATTAATTGCTCTGATCCATCTTCACGATCCATGCCCAAGAAAAAAAATGCTGCAATTACCAATGTAAAAAGAGAAATAATAACAACAATGCGTGTTTTAACATTCATAAAACATTCCTTTTTTTTAGTTTAAAAAAAGTTAGCAGATTAAATGCATAAGATACAATCCTTTTGTCATTCCTGCGAAGGCAGGAATCCACAGTAAATGAAATAAATTCATTAGAAAATATTTTTTATATAATTTACAACATCTATACCATTTAATTGTACAAATTTTTTATGGATTCCTGCCTTCGCAGCCTGCCCGCCTTAGCTTTAGCGACGGCTGGGAATGACAGAGAGGAAGAACTTCATAGTTTTGTGTGATAATTATTTTGAAAGTAATTTTTTCTAAAATCAGCTCTTAAATCAAATTCATCTAAAACAATTGCTTAAAATATTACACAAAGTTGTGGATAATGCATAGGGCTTTAACTAGGATGACAAAGAAAAAGTCTACATAAAAAAACTTTTATGGTGCGTAAGCATACTCAATTAGCCACAGACAAACAAAATGATGACATTACAGAACTCACTATGCTATAACCAAAAACACAAGGAGAACTAATGATTTTCAACAACAAAAAAATAGTAATATTACCCCTTTTTTTCATACACATACTCAATGGCATGCACACAACTAATCAACATTCTTCATCTAATAGTAGCAAAGAAAAACCGGCTGCATTTGATACACACATAAAAAAAAATCACATGCAACAATTTACAAAAAAATGGAAAAACCCTGAAATCAAACTTTCATTGCCACCACCATTAATGGGCACACAAATGGGAACGGTTACCACACTTGGAGCAAAACCACTTGGCTATACCTTAGATGGCAACGTAAAAGTTTTTCATCTTATTGCACAACCGATCGAAAAACAACTTGCCGATGGCACTGCAACACCTTCATGGAAACATTTGATTCCCAAAGAAAACCTTGAAGGTTTTATGATGCATCATCACAACATTAAAAAAAATATAAAATGTTGGGGCTTTAATGGCTCAATGCCCGGCCCGACAATTGAATGCACCGAAGGTGATCGCATTCGCGTTGTGGTAAAAAACGAACTGCCTGAACCAACCTCCATTCATTGGCATGGCATTTTGTTGCCCAATGATCAAGATGGCGCAGCACCCGTAACACAAAAACCTATTTTTCCCGGCCAAACATTCACCTACGAATTTACCTTATATCAATCGGGCACATACATGTATCATTCCGGCTTTAACATTATGAAACAAGATCAAATGGGTGTTGTTGGTATACTCGTTATTCATCCAAAAGTTCCTGAACACAAGATCGATCGTGATTACGCAATTTTACTACAAGAATGGGCGCTTCCTGCCGGTAGTGATTACATTAACATTGCAACAATGGATTTTAATTGGTTTACCTTTAATGGACTTTCTGCACCACTTATTCCACACATGTTTGCAAAACAAGGTGAACGCATTAGAATTCGTCTTGCAAATATCAGTATGAATAGTCATCCGATTCATATACATGGATTTGTGTGGGAAGAGGTTGGCACTGAAGGGGGCCCAATTGCAAAATCCGCACGGCGCAAAGGGGCAACCATAAATGTGCCACCTGGCACAACACGTGATGTTGAATTTATCGCATGGAATCCGGGATTATGGCGTTTCCATTGTCATAAAATTCATCATGTGGTCAATGCACACGTTGAAGTTCCGATGGGGTTAATGGCACACGGAAGTATGTTCACCATGCTATATGTTGAACCAAAAGATCCAAAAGCTCCGTGGCAACCACCAACTAATGAGGAAAAATAAATGATGCTGTTTATCACCATTATACTATTAGGGGTACTATCCGGTTGCAGTCAACCATGCCATCAATTCAGCACACGAAAATCATTCAATAAAGTAAAAAAAACAACCCGTATCAATTTAGCACCTGATACGTTATTACAAGAAAAATCTTATTACACCCTTTTGGCAATTGAAGATACACAAGTGACCACATTATCACTACAACAAGCGATTTCATTGGCGCTCAAAAATAATCCGGGACTGCAAGCAACATTCAAAGATTTAGGCATTGCACAAGCGGATTTGGTACAAGCAGGTTTATTTACCAATCCTGAACTGTCAGCTCTCTTCCGATTTCCTCATCGCCAACAAGATGATATGAATATCGAAATTGATGCACCATTAATTAATCTTGCAGATATGTGGCATGTGCCGCTTGCCAAACAAGTTGCCCAAGATGAACTTGAAGCAATAACCAAAGATGTTTTAGAAAATATACTACATGTTTACGCTGAAACAAAAATCGCCTATTACAAATGCCTGTTTGCACAACAAGCATATGATCTCGTATTGCAGACCATAGAGACCGTTCAAAAAATGTTCGACTGGATCAAATATCGCTATGAATTCGGTTATGAAACTGAACTTGATATAAAACGCGCACAGATAAAACTGAAAAATTGGCAATCAACCAGTTTTGCATATCATGCACAATTGCATAATGCATTTACCCATTTAACCACATTAATCGGCACCGATATCAGCCCTGAACCATTCACCTTAACTGATGAATTGGAAACTGAAAAACATAAAATCCAACCATTGCCTAAATTTGAACAACTTGCATTATGCAATCGCCCCGAAATCCAAATGCAAGAGATGAAAGTCAAAAAAGCCTATCACAACATTTCTTTGCAACGTGCATTGGCACTCAAAGATGTACGCGTTGGCGTCAGTTATAAATTAGACTTTGAAAAACAACAGGGTACCGGCCCAAGTTTGAATATGCAAATTCCATTTTTCGACTGGAATCAAGCACAAATTCAACGTGCAAAAGTGGAAGCTGAAATGCAGGATAAGATATTCTTGCAAACAAAACGTAATGTGATTTCTGAAGTGCAAATGCACTATCGCTCATATCTTGCAGGGCTTGAAGAGATTGCACTGCATGACGAGGCATTGAAAATCTACCAAGAAGCAATCGCATTTGCAGAACAATATGCAGATAAAATGATGTATTCTCGCACAGTAATTTTCCAAACCACTATCGATTTTCTTGAAGAACGCATCGCCTACATGGAAAAACATTTTGAAGCACACAAAAACTTCACCATGCTCGAAAAAGCCATAGGCAAACAGATTTGATTACATTGTTTAACTACAGCGAAGTATCGAAGGATAAATTTAAATAATACAAATAATTTCATGTTGCTTCCTTCGATGCCTTTCGACAGGATCAGGACAAGCAGAATGAGAACTTAATACCTTTTTTGTCATTCCTACGAAGGCAGGAATCCACTAATAAAAATTCTCCTTTTTTATATATTAACCTTCCAAAAATGATCAATCTCTACTATTTATAAAAATGAACTTAATATCTCGCTTGATGAGCTGCATGCAATAAAAAAACTTGTATTTTAATCTGTGCGAAATCATATTGTACCTGTTGAGGGCCCTCAGATTGAGAGCCCTTCTTGATTTTGAAGATAACGTTATCTTTTTTGCAACAATGCAATGCGTTCGTTAATTTGTGCAATTCGATACTCAATTATCATTTTATTAAGCATACTTGCCCAAGGCTTAATAATAGCAGCGATTCCACAAGCCCCTGTCATTAATGAACCCATTAAACCTACACAAAACGGTCCTCCGCGAGGATCACTTCTAGGAACACCATCCATGTTTTTAGCACAATATGAGCCAAAACGATAAGATAACCAACAGCACAATACTCCGGCCGCAGTACATTCAAGTATATAATCAATTGCATATTGATGATCCTGTTTTGCTATTTCTAATCGTGCTAAATCATATTCCAATAAATCGATCGCCTGAGAATTTTGCGGGCGCACATCATGTGCAAAAGCTGTTTGGCTTAAAAACATGAAACAAAATATGAAAAGTAATTTTTTGTGCATAGAAACTCCTGTAATAGAAAAAATATAAATATATATAATATATAGGATATCATTCAAAACATTTATGTCATTGGTTAAATGATCCATACCATCTTGCATTCATATAAATTACGTTTACACTATTTACATATTAAATTTAGTTTTTATCAAAGGAATTCCATGCACAAAATTAAAACATGTATGTTAGTTACACTCTGTACCATAACTTCTTTATCTTATGCAAATGAAATACCGAATATCAGCTTCGGTAATGTAGCTGAAAAACTGGAATATGATTTAGCAACTTGGAAAACACGTGATAACGCTGTCAGAAGCGTTAGAAATTGGAGCTGTGTGTGGTCGGTCTTATCACTAGCTGCATTTATAGGAACTCAATATACTAATCCAGAGTTTTATTATGAAATTAGACGCAATCCTACAACAACACCTCCTGACGTAATTGTAACTACAGTAAAAGCAATGTGTTTTTTTAGCCCCATATTTTTTACAAGCTGGGCAGCATCACAGTACACCAATGCACAAGTAAGTGAACTTGAAAGAGCAGTTCAAGAATATATCAAAAAATCTGAGCAACAAAACAAGTAACCAAGGATATCCATGCGATCTTATAAAAATATTTTCTACATTTTTTTTCTAAACATTTTATATACACAAAACCTCATCTGCGCTGACTACAGATTAGATTTAAACAAAGCGCCAAGCAATGAAACCGTTACTTTAAGTGAATGGTATCAAGGAAGAAAAGTTCTTTGTTTAGCTTATAAGGATCCACGCTACCCTAAATACGTTGACCAAAAATTTGCTCAAAAAAGGAAAGAGTTAGAAAATGCCGGTATAACTACCATCGAAGGCGAACCGATGTACGTCCGATTGCACAGAGATTATTTAAAAGCAAAAAAACTCATGCGCAGTGGCAGAAATGTTGATCTTAACCCCGAAATAAAGATCAATCTCCAAAGGCAACTATTCGCCGATTTACCGCCTGCATTAAGAGAGGATTTTCTCCATCATATTCACGGTGAATTTGATAAAGTCCGTTCAAATGTTTATTTATTGCATGGTCCTCCCGGTGTTGGTAAATCATTATCTGCAAAGTTATGCGCTATACTCACTCAAAGACCAATGATAAGAAGTTATCCCCTATCTATTCCAACTGAATGGAAAGACTCTGAAACTGAAAACATTACATCATTACTTCGTCCTATCGTAACAAGCCAAGACCCTTGGGTTATTATATTCGAATTTATTGAAAATATTAAAAAATCATCTGAGCATGAACTGATTGCTCAATTGCGTAAAAACAAAAACAAAAATGTGATCATCATCGGCACGACAGATGACCTTGCTGCTATTTCTCCAGCACTTCAACGATTTTTTGCCAAAGGTATATATGAAATACCTCTTCCAGATTTCAACTCAAGAAAAAACATAATTGAACTTTACTTAAAAGAACACAAACTAGATTATCCAGCTACCTTACCAAGTTATATAGCAAAGCGAACCAAAGGATTTGCTGGCAAACAGTTAGACCTTTTAATAAGGAAACTTTACTACTTAACTCATCCCCACCTAAAACCAACACATAATGATGCCCTAAAAAGCATTCAAAAATATAGAGCACAAGTTCGAAATCGTGGTTGTTTGAGCGGTATCGGAGAATATCACTTACAAGAATTTTTAGATTCTGAATATTTTTATCCAACTGTTACATGCACTACAATTGGCGCTCTAGCTATTGGTGCGATGTTATTACTAAAAACAAAAGAATCGGAATAACATGCAATCTTGCATAACTCATCTTCAAAATATAAATAGGGCCCACAATTGTGAGCCCTATTTGTTATCAACTGCTATTTAAACTTATTTACTAATCAGCTGAATAATCTAATTGCATATCAAGAAGATGCCTATCTAGCGCTTCTACTTTTTTTGGTTCAAGCGCTTTAACAACTTGTTCAGGAGAGTCATTTTTTGGATCAAATGCGACATTATGTTTTGCCAATTGGCCATCTACAAAACGAGATGCTCTTGAAACATATACAGGATCACCCTTTTTATCACTATTCACAAACGGACGTCCTTGACTCAATGATTGTCTATATTGTAAAAAACCAAGAACATTCTGTCTTGAAGCTGTTCCTGCTGTACGAGCTACCTTTGACAAGGGACCACTAAACGCAGCCTCTACTGCTACTGTCATCAATGAAAAAAAGATTACGAATACTTTATTACTTAAATTCATAAACATTCCTTATATTATATATTAATTAAATAGGTTTCTTTATTCATACTACAGTCAAATTATTTCTTGCTTTACCGATATTTTGCCAAAAATTTTAATATTTGCTCCTTCACTTCATCATTATATTTATTCAATACATGTGCTCTTTCAGGATATAAAATTAATTCATGTTCAGCTTTTCTATCACCACTCTCTTTTCTTTCTGTGAGTAAATTATCTAATTTTATAGATTGATTTGTCGGAACAATAGGATCTTCAAATTTTTGTCCATCCCTTTGTCCTCCTGCATGCATGAGAAGCATTGGAATTTCATCCATTATCTCCGGATACTCAGAAATAGAACGTTTTTCAGACTCTTCAATAAAATTATCAGTAAAATTTTGTCCTAGCGCGTCCTCCAATAAAGGCTTTACAATCCGAGGATTCTCTTCAACCCAAGATTTCACATCACTTGCTCCGCCAATGCCAACATAAGCTTTTATTGGCAAACGATTTTTTAATTCTTGAATGGTACGATAGGCCATAATGCTTCCTCTAGAAAATGCAACTAAGAAAATATTTGACATATCAATTACGTCCATTTCTTCTGCTAATTCTAACAACTTTATGTTATCTGCAACCTCTTTACCACCAAATTCATCTGCCACTTTTTTATCAATAGAACCACGATATTGTGAAGCTAGTACGGCATAACCATTTTGGGCTAAATATATCATTTGATCCATAACGGTCATTAAATCTATTTTTCCATAATCTCTGTGCCCACCACGACTATAAAGAACCAATGGATGTTTTTTTGCATCTGTATTTTTGGGCAATAAAATAAAACCTTCAACTTCATGACCATCAACTTTGTACTTTATTTTTTTCACATCAACATCTTTAAGATTTTTATACCGTTCAAGATATTTTTGATAATTCTCTTCAGATCTAACCATTTTTTTTTGAAGATCATCAAGCTCGTCAAACGCTTCCGGAATATATTTATTTTTAGATACCAACATAGAAGAATACTTTTTATTTTCATTAGATGTTTTATTTTCTTCTGCTTGCACAACCTCATCTAAGATAGACTCTTCAGGACTTAAAAGAAAGTTTTCATAAGAAGGAAATAATTTTTGATCTTGATATTTTTGCAAAAGACTAGGCGCTTCCGGGCTAAGGACTTGGCTACCTTGAGCCGGGTTTTGATAAGCAGATGAACCTACGACTACGTATGAGCTGGTCATAGGCATTTGTCGATTAAAACTACTTTGTTGTAACTGCGATCTAGGTCCATACGTTTGCGTTTGCACCGGCAAATGAAGACCTGAAGCAGCCAAAGCCGATTTTGCTCGTAATTGAACCATAGGATATGGAACACGCATAGATGAACGCCCTGCTGTGCGAACTACAGGCGCAATACCAGTCAATAATAATGATCTAGCATGCTGCGCAGCCGTATGTACAGGAGAAGCTATGAAAATAGCTAAAACAAGCAGTATTGGTATCATAAGAGTCCCTTTTATCTGTCACAATATTTTGTAATACCCCTATAACTCATATTGCTACCACTAATGATACCAAAAAAAAGAGTTTTGTGTCAATTGGAATTAAAAAGATGTTGTGACTCCATAGAAATGTCACATCAAAACTCTTTAGAAATATCACACATGAAAAATGGCTAAAAAAGGTGTAAAGAGATCCCCTCTTTGTATTAGGATTTTTTAATAACAAAAAACAAAAAATACCTAAAAAAGAGGGGAAAATTGTGATATTACAGGAGGAAATTCGTATGAGTAGAAAGGAAGTAGACCAAATCACTCTGTTTGAATCTATAAAAAAAGCAGAAATAACGCAAAAAAAAGCTGCAGAGTTTTTAGGGTTAACTCGAGAGCAGGTATGTCGAAAATTCAAAAAATATAAACAAGGTGGCCCTGAAACGTTAGCCCATAGAGGGCGCGGTAGGCAGAGTAATCGAAAAATAAGTGATCTTACGCTTAAAAAAATTAAAAATTTACTGATGACTACTTATAAAGGATTTGGGCCAACATTTGCAGCAGAAAAGTTGTTAGAATACCATTCAATTAAAATTGATCATGAAACGTTACGTAGACTAATGATTAAATGGGATATTTGGTATGTTCGTAGAAAGAAAAAAGAGAGGCATGTGTGGCGTGAGCGCAAGCATTGCTTTGGAGAGATGTTACAAGTTGATGGATCATATCATAAATGGTTCAATGATTCTTACAGTACATTATTAGCTTTAATTGATGATGCAACAGGAAAGGTAGAATTAATGTTTGCAGACCAAGAAACAATACAAAGTTTATCTGAAATTACAAAGACCTATATAAAAAAACATGGCATACCAAGAAAACTTTATACTGACCGGGGTAAAGTGTTTAAAGTCAATATACATAATGCGAAAGGAAAGAAAAAAACTCAATATGAAAGAATGTGCGACGAATTAGGAATAGAGTTTTCTCATGCTTATAGTCCTCAAGCTAAAGGTCGAGTCGAAAGGCTTTTTGGTACTTTGCAAGATCGACTATGCAAAGAACTGTCATTACAAGGTATCAAAACAATTGAACAAGCAAATAAGTTCTTGAAAGAAAGATATATGAGTCTTCATAATGAACGTTTTGGGAAAAAGCCTTATAATAACCTTGATTTACACAGGCCTTTTAGTGATTATGATCTTGATTCTATCTTCTGCATCAAAGAAAAGCGTATATTAAATAATGATTACACGATCAGGTATAACAATCGATGGTTTCAACTTGAAAAAAAACAGTCAGTAACCTTACAATCAAGAGCTACTATTACAGTGTTAAGAGCATTTGATGGCACTATTCGATTGAAATTTAAAGATAACAAACTTTTATTTAAAGAAATATTTAAAGAAAAAGAATTGCCTCGACAAGAAAAACTTATTGAGAATACATCGGATAAACGTGTTTATGGGCATCCTCCTAAGAAAAATCATCCTTGGAGATCTTTAGGCTCTTTAACTAAAAGAATTAAGAAGTGTGACATTTCTATCGAGTTAAAAAAGTGATATTTCTAAAGAGTCGCAACATTGGAATTAAAAAGATTGTTGTAACTCCATAGAAATGTCACACATGAAAAATGGCTAAAAAAGAGGGGGAAATTGTGATATTATAGCAGGAAATAAGCATGAGCCCTACATAACTTTTAAGAGCTTTCTACCAAATACGCTTTCTAATCCTCTATGCCCGTATTCATCCATATAGTGTGTAAAATATGACGAGCTTTCGAACATACAACGATAATTTTAAAGTTTGATTAACCAATTAAAATTAGGCAATAGGCAAATTCAAGCCTTTGCGTAACAATTCTGAATAATCTTTCAGTGCTCTTGAAAGATCCATCGCACTTCCCAAAACCAATTTACCATCTTACAATGCAATTTCATCTACTATATCGGGCTTTTTACTTATAACAGAATCTTCATCATAGTGAACTTTTACCGGCTTCCAATCATCAGATCCTGTGTTCATCCACACCGTATGTAATAACTGTCTATTATTCGGATTAAAATTAAGATTTAACCCTTTAAAATTATAGTCTTTTATGCCTTCTATTGTTTTTAAGAAAGCTTCAATTGAAAGTGGCCCATCAATTTTTTGCAGTATTTCTATAAAAACTGTAGCATTCATATAACCTTCTAAACTCACCGTATCTATCGGCACTTTATTTTTTTCAGCATATTTTCTAAAATCTTGCACTATTTCAAGATTTTTTGCTTCAGGATTTGGGGTAACCTGAACTCGTATCACACTTAACCCCTTTTCTTTAATGAATTCATCAAACTCTTTTTGAGTAAGAATGGTATCACCAAACAACAATTTTTTCTGTAAAAAATCAGCACCTAATTTATTGAGTAGTTCTTGGCAAATTCGAGGAGTACCAAACAATGCTATGGCATCAGGACTAAAGTTTTTTATCTCTGGAACACTTCCTTCTAAATCCAAAGAATTTGGAATAAATGATATTTCCAGAAAATTATTAATTCCAGATTTAATAAATGATTCTTTTGCGCCTTTTATTAAATCCTTCCCCCATAAATCATCCTGATAAAAAAATGCAATTTTTTTATCAGGATTTTGTAATATATTAGCTATATATTCGCCAAGGATCCGTCCATTATCATAATATGAAGTTCGTAAATGAACCAAATATTCAAGCTCACTCGAATGAAAAGCTCCGGTATACGGAAAAATACTCAGTACTTTTTTTTCTTTTACCAAATCTAAATATCCTGTAAGAACTGGAGTCCCCCACGAACTCAATACCACATTAGTCTTAAAATCATTTAGTAATTTTTTTATATTAGCTCTGGCTGGTTTTGCCTCATAACCATCATCAAGATAAATCATCTGCAGTTTAATGCCATTCAATCCGCCTTGTTTATTCAGTTGATCAATAGGCAAATTCAATCCTTTTATGAACCGCCTTGTCATCATATTAAATTGCTTTGATAAATCCATAGTACTTCCAATAACTAAATTGCCATCTTGCAAAGCAGAGATTGCTTTTGGCATCAATGCAACTTCCTGTTTTTTAAGCTCCTCTTGTTTTGGCTGCTCTTGCTGCACAAGAACACACCCTTCTTTGAGTTCATTATTTTCTTTGGTAATTTTTACTAATTCATCTTGCAACTGAGTAATTTCAAGCTGCTGCTTATCAGGAATCTGCTCACCGGAAATAAGATAAAACGGACGTTCTTTTTTGAAACCATCAAAAGTGCGCACATCTTGATGATACAAAGTCAATGTCCAATCAGAAAGTTGCTCTTTTGTTTTTAGTACCACAAATGCATCATCAAAAAATTGATATAAACGTCTAAAACTTGCGGTGGGGCTGGAAACGACTGACCACTGTGTATTCTGTTTATCTTTACTAATAAAAGCCAAACCATTTGAATGTGTATATTTTGTAGAACGATCTTCTGCATAAATATATGCTGCAACTTGTGCACTTACATCAGTTTCTTGGCGCGTCTTTTGCAATAAAGATATTATCGGCTTGGAATACAGATCAAAAAAGAAAGGAAAATCGGATTCATCAAGTTCATTAACTTCCGGACCAAAAAATGAAATCCGTACAACTTTTTTTTCTTTATCTGTTTGCTCAGGTGGAATGAGATATAATGCAAGTGGCAAGGTCCCAAAAAAATTACGCAATGTGTCGGCAAAAGGAACTTTTTCAGTTGAAAATTCTCGTGCTCGTACGGTCAATTCACGCCCAAGCCCTGCTTGCATCCATTGTTGTTTATCCTCATAGTCCCCTTTAAGATAAAAAATCTTTTTTGGGTTTTTTTTCATTAACTGTAAAATCAATGTCATCGTTTCAATGATATACGGCGATTTGTTAACCACATCACCATTAAATACAAAATAGGTAACCGGCTGCACAATATTTAATTCATTATCGATGACACCTTGTTGTTGCAACTCTTGCAAGCACCGCACAAAAGAATGAAAAGCTCCATTCAATTCACCCCAAATAATAAATGAACTGTCAGGAAGTGGCGTCATTTTTTGTATTAATCTTCCACGTGAATAGGTTTTTTGGCGATACTCCTCTACCTCATCAAGTAATTTCTTAAATGTCTCAATAGGAAATACTTTATAGGTAGAAAACCCAAAAAAATCCCCCACTTTTTGTACTAATGAAGGCAGCATCTGTTTATGAAACGAACTGTATACAGGATTATGCCAATCTTCTATATCATTTGCAGGATACTCCGGCATCGCATCCGCATACTGTGAAAATTCATTCAGTGTTGTAAAAGATGCTTGTACACCAGACGTCAACATAGCCAAAAATATATACAAAATTATCATTTCCGAAACCTCTTGCTACATTACTCAATAGTGTAATTTAAACGTAAAATAAGATAATTAAGCAAGAGTTTTGTTTTTGATACAAAGAGTCAACAAAAAACAGCACTCCATCTGCCTTTCCCTGTCAAAACAGCTAAAGTATTCAAATAGAAAACATCTGGACGCCTGAAGACAAAAAAGTTCTCTATACCGCTTGCGCTTTTTATCATATCTGTCATAATTAATTTTAGTTATGGTTATTTTTTTAACTAATTTTTAATTATATTTTTTTTTACAAAATGGAGGACGTAACTATGTTAAGTTACAACAAATCTTTAAAAGCGCTCTTAGGAGCAGCAGTGTTAATCAGTTTATCTCAACCAATGCACGCTGCAGATGGCGGCAAGAACTTTTGGGCAGAAAATAGCGGATCTATTTTTAAGGCTAGCATGTTTGCTCTTGGAGCATTTGCAGGCTATTTCGTCGGTGAACAATACAATGCACTAGAGAGATCAAATGAATACCTTTTGCAAGAGAACAAAAATTACAAAACAAAAGACGAAATGATCAAACAATCTGAAAAAATAAACAAAGCCGTTGAAGAATATATAGCAAAACAAGCTGAAATGGAAAACGCAAAAAAATAAAAAACAATTTTTTATACTCACTAAAATTGAGGAATCAAAATGAAACCTAAATGTATGATCTTAACAAGCATGTTATTTGCTAGCTGTTTGCAAGCTGCAGATACCAAAACTTTTAGCAAGCCTACAAGCAAGCAAGAAAAAAAAGAAAAAGGAAAGGGAAAGCAAGAGCAAAAAGAACCCTCCAACGCTACACAAACTCATGGAGAAAGCGCATCTACATCATCCGATACAAATAGCACTCAACCACCGAGTTCTTATTCAATCGCATCTCATTTAACTGCCGAAATTTTAATAAAACTAAAAGAACATGAACGAATAATTACTGATCTAAATGTTGTAATGAGCTTATCGCAATTAAGCAAAGAGCTGTCAGAATCTGAAATCAGAGATCTCATTACTATCCTTGTTAACCAAAGCAAAGATGATAAACGAATAACAGTTGAAATGATTGAACGTGCCATTAAATGGTCATCTAATAATCCAAAAGAAGATCCCTCGGAATTCAATCCCGAAAACTTAGATGGGCCACAACAAGAACTCTCTATTTGGCACACAGACATAAAACCAGGAATAGGCTACGCGACCGTTGGAGCTATAGCTTTTTTTATACTTAAAAGAACTGTTTTCAATAAATAAATTTAAAATACTTATCAAAAGGTATAACTATGAAATTTAAAATTCCGATATTACTCTGTGTATTTTTTTTAATACACAGCATCTATCCAGCTGACACAGGTCCTTGGAACGCTAGATCATACATTTCAGAACTTAACAGTTGGCTTTCTACATGTAAAACATTGTTTCCTAGATGCACTATGTTAGAAGCTTGTGCCCTTATATTAAAACATCGCAAACTGCCTTTAGAAATTACAAGCTCATCCCCTGCAGCATCTAGTAATGAGACTACAGATGTCCCCTTAGAAGCTTATGTACAATGCCTACAACAAGAAAATGACGCAATCGAAAAAACATACCTACTTTGCAAGCCTCAGGATACCTGTGCATTATTACTAGAAAAACTTGATCATCAAACGACAACAAAAGACGCACAAAAAATATTAAAACATCCTAATGCCTCAAAAAGCATATTATGGCCATCTATAAATAATATTAAATCTGTAACAGAGGGACTTCAAAGATGGCATAAAATTTGCCTAGAACTTGACCCCGAATGTAGATTTATCGAATGCTGCAACCTCATTCTTACACATCAAATGAAAACAGCGTTAAAAAACAGATTCGAAAGAAACATTCAAAGTAAATGCATGGAAGCCTTAGAACAATCTTGTAATTTCTTAGAAATGGCAATCGAAACTGAAAACTACAAATTTGAAGAAGCATGCGCTTACAGTATTACTTTTCCTGGTATTACTTTGCCTTTACCAGCATTACAAATGCTAAGCAAAGAACCACAATATGTAACTAATTACAAAGATTTCATCAAAGAATTAAACACAGCCAAAGAAGCGAACATAACCAAAATGTGCTGTAACATTATAGCTCAACCGCAAATGTCTCACACTTGGCAACAAGTAGCTTCTGCTAGCCACTCACTTAATTTAATTACTGAAATGATTCGCCATAAGCGATATATGCACTGCCCTAAAGAAAAGCTCGCTTTGAGCAAAGGCTATCTATTGCATGGCTATCCGGGAGTAGGCAAATCAAGTGCAGCTCAAATGTTCGCCATGCTCTATCAACGCCCATTTGTCAAAATTAACTGTGCAGCCATACAAACAAAATGGCAAGCTTCTTCCGTTGAAAATCTTGATAAGCTATTAGCACCAATTATCCAAAGTAATGATCCTTGGGTTATTGTTCTTGAAGAGCTAGATGCACTCCAAAAAACTAAAAGCGCCGATTCCGATGGACGCTCAAATGCCCTTACGCTGCTTCAAAGCTGGATGGACGAAAGTAAAAATCCTAATTTAATAATAGTAGGAACTTCAAATTATCTCAAAGAGATTCCAGATTCAGTTTCAAGTCGCGTACGCATCATCCATGTACCACTGCCAAAATATAACGCTCGATCAGTAATTGCTCAAGCATATCTGAATGAAAACGAAATAAAATACAATAAAAACATTGTACATATTATTGCAGAAGAAACCGGTGGCCTCATACCAGGAACAACCGGCCTTACAGGAAGAGAAATTCGATTAATTGTAAATGAACTTCACCTTTCTATTTGTGACAAACTTTATAAAAAGCACCTTGAAGGTATTCCTCCAGAAATGCCTCGCATTGCAACTGAAGAGTTAACACAGCTCGCCATAAAAAAAGTAAAGGGTGAACTATCTGCTGGCAAAAAACCATTAACAATCCAAGGCAGAAAATGGAAAGAATTTAGAGAATCACCTGATTTCTGGCCAGCAGTAAATGCAGGCGCAACCTATACTGGACTTGTATGGTCCTTCATTCAAGGTGCTTATGGCATGCATATGTCATCTCAACAACTTGACATCAGCAAACAACAAGCTGAAAATAGCGATGCTCAATTACTAATCACTTTATTTAAAGACAAAAAAGATAAAGAATACACTGAAAAAACATTTTGGGGAAAAGGCGTACGATCAGTGAAAGGCGATAATAAAGTTCAATCTAATTCGTGGTGGAACTTGCCATGGAGGTGGTGGTCACTGAGTGAACGTACTGAATATACAGACCAGGAAAATATGCTTCATCCATATATTAATAAACTCGCCGAACGCGCCGCTACTCAATGTATGCTTGAAAAAAAATAATAATATTTACTGCATAAGGCATCAAATTTGATGCCTTATGCAAAAATGGAGAAAAAAATGTTAAAAAATAAAATTGTATTCACACTACTCTTATCTCTATTCTGTTTTTATTTAAATAATATACATGCAGCAGAAACTATAATAGCAACAGTAACTGCAGCTGCTGCTAAAGTAGCAGCAACAACCAAGGTTGTTGCTGAAGAAACCGCTAAAGCTGTTGCTGTAGATATTGCCACAGATCCTATTAAAGAAAGCCTGTCTCACCCTGCAGACAATGGTACTGATAAATTCCTAAAAGGAATGGCCGTCAACAAAGCTTTCAGTTATGCCATGTCAAACCCTAATGATCTAAAAAATGTTAAAAATTTTTCAGATTTAATAAATCACCTTAAGCACTTTCCTGAAGTTAAAAATAATCTTCAGTGTCAGATGCAACAAATTTTGAACTCATTTACTCAATCTATGCATCCTAATACAACACAAGATATGATTGAAGCATGTATTATTAAAGATCTCAAATTACAAAATATCAATCCGGCTTTTATCCATAACTTACAAGACCAGCTCGCGCAAAAAGCCTTCTTTGATCAAAATGGAAAATTCATTGGCATTCCAGCCTCAACACTAGCGAAATTAAATGCTCAAATTATTGAATTACAAGAAAATCTTGCAAAAATAGTTTATGACTCAGAAGGTTTTTATAAAGGATTTAGTTCAGAATTGGACAAACAAGAATGGACAAACCTTATCGCCAAATTTGCTGAACATAATGTATTTACTGAAAAAAAAGAACTGGAAGTATTTTTAAAAGAGAAAGAAATCTCTAAAAAAAGCTATTTTTTATTCGGCCAATGCAATAAAAATCCGGTAACAATAGAAAAAATCAAATCGGTTCGATTTGAACAAGATTTTATCAAATTAAACAGAGCACTACATAACAAAGATTATAAAAATGCAAAATCAATTGTCGATACATACAAAAATGATTCATCACTGATAACATGTGAACATTATAATAAGCTCCATCAGGCATACATCAAATCAGGAGCAGACTTAATAGCCACACCACCTATCGTAAAAATGGAATTCTTAATGCCCGTAGATAAAACAACCGAAGCAGCATCTACATCAAGCACATCTCACCCATCAACAGCTCCCGGGGTAACATTCCGCATTCCTTTTGGTAATGCAAGAAGTGACTTAACTGAACGACCTGCTGCGGCAATGCCTCATGCAGTTGTCAATACCGCACCTGCAGCAGCCGGGTCAGTAAAATCAAATAACTCAGCATCAACATCCGGAGTATCTTCATCGAAAAGCTCAGTGCAAAATCAAGCTGATGCAAAAAAAGGATGTTCCCGTTATGGAAAAAATGAAGGCACAACAGGTAACGCTAACACGCAAAAAAAACTGAACGTTTCAAGTGAACTAACCAAAAAAGAACTAACGTTCGCTGAACTACAAGAACAAGTGGCTCAAGCTGCCAAAAAGTCGCCGATATACACTATTGATAAAGATGGCAATCAAATAAGAGTACAAGATAAAAAAGTGGATGGCATACGTGGCAACAACTCAACAACTGGAAAACCAACCGTGTCCGCAGATACCGATGGCGCACTATTAACAAAAGCTGAGGAGGCTGAACTTTTAAACGATTATCGCAATAAAGGTACTGTTTCTGGTGAACCCGCTCATATAAATGACTCTCGTCACAATCCATACGGCGGCACCCAAAGTGGTCAAACTGTAGGCGAGCACCGAAATACTTCAACCCCTGCCCAACAGGATGCATTAGTCGAAGTCTTCAATCAAAAAGCTCGTGCATGGTATTCAAAACTGTCTGTAGATGAAAAACTTAAACTGATTGAAGGCAAAGGAACCAGAGAATCTGCACACTATGCATTAAGTCGCATGGAAAAACATGACCCGGCCTTGGCACAACAATACAAACAACTCAAAAAAGGGCTTGTATACGAGTTTGCATCAGCTTTACACCCAGATGCATCTATTGAACAACTGGAAAAATGCATCTTAAAAATACATAGACTCGTTGCAAAAGACGACAAATTGCATTTCGAGCAAGCAGTTGCACATAATGCACAAGAACTTAAAGCTGAAAATGCTCACGATATTGAGCTACTTTTTAAAGACATAAAAGAATTTCAGTTAAAAGTTTCTCAATATATTATGAGCCCAGACGGTTACACAAAAGAAGCACTTTCACTAACTGATCGCAAAGATTTAGCACGTTTTATTACCAACTTCGCTGAAAAGCATGCTTTTGAAAATCGAGCAGAGTTAGAAATCTTTTTACGAGCATGTCATGAATACGACGTCGATGCATTTGAACCTATCGCTAAAGCTAAAGTTGGCAAAGTTACTAATCCAATCGATAAAAAACGTGAAGGTCGCCCATGGACGGCTGCCAAAGCTGGAGCATCCCATATAAGATATGGATATTTACGCGCAAAATCTTGGTTATTTGGCAGTACCGCGACAAAAGAACAGGTTCTCACACAACGTAACGCACAACAATTTGATAAAGATTATACAGCATGTGAACATGCAATGGAAAAAGGCAACTTAGCATATATAAAAAACATTGTTGATCAATACAACGCTCAAGCAGATAGTTCAGTCCAAATGCAAGAATATACAGACATGATGAACGAACTAATGCAAAAAGCTGAAGAACAAATTGCTCAACAAGCTGGTCCATCCACTGCATCAGACAGCACTCGAAAAGTAGATGAAATCATTCTTTCTGATCAAACGCCATCTGCTGCACAAACCAACGAAGTGGCGACTGATCTTGGCATAATTCCTGCTGAACAATATCAACTTTTTAAAGAAAGTTCATCAGCCTGTCTTGAGGCTAGTAAACTTTATCAAGAACTTGGGTTAATTAAAGAGGCAATATCGGTATTTGAAATTGCACAAAACGTTGAGGATTTTTTACAATCGGAAGGCATTGAATACACCAAGCAAAACATGGTCGACATTATCAATAAACTCGAGACCGTTACTACCGAAATGATTGCAGCTGCTAAAAACGAGCAAGCATTTAAAACCGGAGTTGTCAAAGGAGCAGTCGCAGGAGTTACTGACATTAAAGGAATTTTTAATAATATATGCAATTCATTTAAAGGCATGCGCGATTTAGCATATTACATGGCTCAACAAGACGCACTTAATGACGCTTTTGATACGGGAGACTTTGAGCATGTTCGCGCAGGTTTGCAAGAAAATCAAGAACGCGCAGAACGATTAACACAACAGTTTGAACAACTGTCACAAGATGTGCAAACATTTATAGATAACATGCCAAACATGACCGAACAAGATTGGGAAGCTTTTGGCCATCAAGTTGGTGAATTTGCCGGGCGTGAGACTGCTACCATATATGCGCATGGTGCATTGGCAAAAGGCCTCACAAAAGCCGGAAGAGTCCTTTCCAACGAATTAAAAAACACCGTTCAAAAAGGAACGATTTACGTTAACCTGCAAAATCCAACACCAACTGAAGTTGCTGCACGCATGGCTATAAAAACCGAACAACAAATTGCTGGGCGAGCCGGACGTGTTTTAGGTGATGCTGAAATCTCAGGCCTATATGCCGATGTTGGAAAAGCAGCAGTTGTAGTCGAAGATGCTGTCATTAAAACAGCAGAAAAAACAGGAACATTGTTCAAAACTGCTGATTCTGCATCTAAATCAACTGGAGCCACTCGAGCGCTTCAAGGTGCCGGCATTGCAGGAGAAGCAGCTCAACAAGCAGGTCCATCAACAATTGATAAAGGGAAATATCCGGCAAACGAACCGACTGCTGCTGTTGAAGATCAAAGCAAATTCAAAGGTGCAACCCAAGAACCTGCACAACGAACGGGAAAAGTTGAATATAAAGCAGCAACTCATTGCCAAGAAGCTGTTAAAAATCTAAAAACAGAAATAAGAAAACAAATCATTTGTGATAAAGAACCTTTTAAACAATCACTTTATTCAACGGAAACCTATCAGCAATCTCTTATACAACCGGTTAACCATCAATTACAAAAGTTAGGACTACAACCGCCTTCAAAGAAATTCTTTAAACATATTTATAACGAGCACATGCCTAAAGGTCCTAATGCAATACTTGGGAAAAAGTCTATTTTCCTTAGAGATACAAACCTGATAGAGATAGCAACTAAAGCATGGGAAAATGGCGTACTTGTAGAACCCGGAGTAAAAGTGTATGATTTTAACAAAATTATAGGTGTTACCAAAGATGGTATATATACAACTAAAGTTAAAGTTGTATTAGCCGATTCTCAAGATCGCTTTAGAACAATTTATCCCACCTGTTTATGATATTTAAATAAAGGAACTTCATGTCAATTGTAGTATCTATCATAGAAGAAGATGGAGAATTAGTTAAAGAAGTAGGATTGTTAGAAGATGTCGAAATTAGCAAGATTGCAAAATCAGCTAAACTTCTGGATCTAAAATGCTTGCCTTTTCTCGATCCATATTCATATACTTATTATAATGAATTACAAGCTAATCAAATATTAAAAGAAATTCCAAAATTAAAACAATATGATATTCCAAGTCATGTAATAGATATTTTGGAAAAAGGAGCATTAGAGGTATCTAAAGGCTTTTTATTACTAAAATTTGAAGGCGAATAACCTGCAATTATTTATACCTACAAAAAAAACATAATGTATTAGTTAGCGTAGTATTTGGCATCATATGGATAAACTGATAAACTTTAATGAATCACAAAAGTAATATCAGCTAAAATTTATTATTTTATCAAAAACAAGGCTCCATATGTTACAGAAAAGAAATTTCTCTCTATTATTATCAATTTGCATTGCTTTATTTTATCAATCCTATATCGCAACAAACAATAATAACTTTAGCCCTTTAATTAATGCTTGCTATAACGGAAACATAAAAATTGTACGTAGATTAATTGCGAATGGTGCAGATGTCAACGCTTCAAGCGTAAACGGATTTACCCCTCTACATTGTGCAATTATAAATGGAAGTATTGAGATGTTAAATATCTTGATTGCAGCTGGTGCCGACATAAATGCTGTAATTAAAGGAGGACTTACCCCCTTACATTGCGCTTCTTTGAACGGACAAACGGATATAACTAACATTCTAATTCAATCTGGTGCAAAAATACAAACCGAAGATAATTATGGATACACACCTTTACATTGCGCATCGATCTCAAACTATCTCGAAGTTGTCCGTATACTTGTTAATGAAGTCACCAATGTAAACATACCCGATAAATACGGTCTGTCGCCATTACATATTGCCGCTGAAAAAGGATATTCACAAATAGTCTACCTTTTACTAAAAGCTGGTGGAGATGTATCTTTGGCAACAGACGAAGGAGTTCTTCCTCTGCATTGTGCATCTTTAAGCGGCGATTTAGAAACTTTTAACATGTTAGTTGCAGCTGGTGCAAATATAAACGCTATGACAAATAACGGTACTACCGCTTTGCATTGTGCCTCGGAGTATGGTCATTTAGATCTAGCACTTGTTTGTATTAAAATGATTTCCAATTTAGATATAGCAGATATTAATGGAATTACTCCTTTAATAGATGCAAGTCGCTTTGGTCACTGTGATATAGCCCAAGCCTTAATCAATGCAGGCGCAAATATAGAAGCTACAACTAATGACGGTTACACACCTTTATATAGCGCAGCTTACAATAATCAAATCGAAACTCTTTGCTTTCTTATTAAACACAGAGCTAATGTAAACACTGCAGACAACAATGGTGCTACCGCTTTAAATATTGCTGCTTCTAGTGGCCATACTCAAATTGTGCAAATTTTAATTGAAGCAGGTGCAGATTTAAATCTTGCAAGCAATGCCGGATTCACACCATTAATAAATGCTGCTGCTGAAGGACATTTAGATCTCGTACATATTCTTATAAAAGCCGGTGCCAATGTCAACAGCACAACTACAAGTGGAAACACCGCATTGAAAAGTGCAGCTTTCTACGGGCACAGCGAAATTATTGACATCTTAATTTCAGCAGGCTCAAAAATAAATTCATAAAGAATCTAATGCACAAAATTACAAAGTTATTTTTCAGTTTTTTATAAGGCGCTCAAATGGGCGCTTTACTTTGTATTAAAAATCTCATACTTTTAGCAACATATCCTTGCAATAATGCTTCTAATCAATACAATAAAATAATGAGCAAAAATTAATTAAAACACAAAGCATTATCACATTGAAAGACAACTAAGATTCAATACAAAAAGATAAAAAATCATGAAAAAAACAACATTACTGTTATTCACATTTTTTTTAAACACACAGGTGCGTGCAAACGACTATAAGCAAGATTTTTTTGATGACTTAATAAAAGTAAAAAAAAAAGAAGAACTTACTTTACGACAAAAAAGAGAACATCACATCAAACTTTTTATACGTTATTCGGGACTGTTATCCATAATATCGATAATAAGTACATTTACCTATAACAAATATTTCAATTATGTTTGTACGACAAAACAAAAAAAATGGCTCTATCCAGATGATATTTCAAATGCCCAAGGCATTATATTTGCCAGCCTCAAACTACTATTGTTAAGTAAATACATTGCATTGCCATCTTTCATCAGTTCACTCATATATGGATTATATAATGAACATCATATCAAAACAATCAAAAGAAAATTGTGTATACTTGAAAAACAAACAAAAAAAAATATTTAATTGGAAACATATGCGCTATAAAAAATTAATGTTAATTTTGACTATTCTAACATCATCAACATATACGATGGACTTCATCAAAAAATGGGGCCTGCAAACCCCTCCCGCATCTGTTCAAACAGCACAAGAAACAATAAAGTTAGCAACACCTGAAATCAATGAAGTACTTAAAGAACATACCTTTGAATCGCCATCTCAATCATTCCTTGAACAATGCATTGATTCACTTAACATCAAAATATGCGTATTGACAACAGCTATTATCGGATTAAGCGCAACTATTTATTACCTCTATCAAAAATTAAGAAAAACTGAAAACGAACTCAACCAAACAAATGAAACTCTCAATACAACAGCACACACATTAAAAAATGAAATAGACAAAAAATATCAAGAACATAGAGCATTGCTAGAAACTCAATCCAAACTAGTTGAAGCTCAATCGAAATTAGTTAAAGTTCAAGATAAACTCGAAGACGCTGAACTTAATATGTTACAGATTAACGGTGATCTTTTCGGCATGAAAAATAAGGTAGAACAACTTGAAAGCATATTAAATGAAACTACCAATATTGCTTTTGATGTACTAGATGAATGTGTAAAATCTGATCAAGAAGTTACTGATGAATCTTTACTCAATAAATGCACATCCACATTACAAAAACTACATGATACATATCCATTGACCCACACATGGCTACATAATGCTGCACATGATGGCCAACTGAAAAAAATGCAGACATTATTGCATCTAGGCTGGAACATAGATAGTCAAGACACATCAAAACGGACCCCGCTTTTGGGCGCATTATTTAATCATAAATTTGAAATAGCAAAAGTTCTCTTAGATGCAGGCGCAGATCCTAAAATTCCTGATATAAACAATGTAACACCAATGCATGCAGTTGCAGACTCAGATAACGTTGAACTCATACCGGAACTACTCAAACATGGCGCAAATATCGATGCTCGTACGAATTCCGGCCGAACCCCATTAGCAATATCAATGTACAAAGATCAGAAAGATACAATGGAAAAATTAATACAATCAGGAGCAAGTATTATTCCAGCGCTAAAAATGCTTCTTATCAAAAAAGACCCTCGATGGAAGATATTATCAAGTAAATTAATTGAACAATCAAAAGCACAAAAAGCAAAATGCCCTATATGCCTTGAGGGTATCGCCAACGGATCTCAACTAACATTACCTCAATGTTGCTTTTCTATATATTGCACAGAATGTTTTGAACAACTAAACCAGCATCAGTATGATTGTGCTTGTTGCAAGCAGGGTTTAACTTTCACAAGAATAATCACCATACAACCAACATAACTCATCTTCAAAATGCAAATAGGGCCCACGATTGTGAGCCCTATTTGTTATCAACTGCTATTTAAACTTATTTAACGTGAGTTCGAAAATACAAATGATTTGAAATAAAGCAACATTGCGATAACCTTTTGTTTGATTTACTACAAAAAAAGAAAAGGAGATATCGCAATGTTAGTAAATATTTTCTGTGAAATTGATGATTTTTGCAAGCTTATTGAAGAAAAATCTATTGGATCAACTAAAAAAGTTGGCCGAAAGCCAAAACTAAGTGCAAGCGAAGTGTTAACAATAGCGATCTTTTTTCATTGTTCACGGTTTAAAGACTTCAAAACTTACTATGAGACGATGATTAAAGGTTTTTTACGCAACGCTTTTAATGACGTTGTAAGTTATAATCGGTTTATTGAATTGCGACAAAAATATGCTATGCATTTAATTCTCTTTTCACAAAAAAGAGCTTTAGGAAGATGTAATGGTATATCCATTATTGATAGCAGCAAACTTGAAGTTTGCCATTCCAGACGAGAGTATTCACACAAAACATTCAAGGGAATTGCAGCAAAAGGTAAAACGAGCACTGGGTGGTTCTATGGCTTCAAGCTTCATTTGGTAATTAACAGCAAAGGTGAAATCTTGTCATTTTTTATTACGCCTGGAAATGTGGCTGACAACAATAAGGACGTTTTGGACAAACTTACAGACAATAAAGTGTACGGCAAATTGGTAGGCGACAAGGGCTATATCGGCGGATTCAAAAGACTTTATAGCAAAGGAATACAATTAATACATCGAATTCGTAAAAACATGAAAAATAAATTGATGGATCTATTTGATAAACTTCTTTTAAGAAAGCGAGGGGTGATTGAATCTGTAATCGGTATTTTAAAGGCCCAATATAACTTAGAAAATGTTAACTTCAGAAGTCCAATGTCTCTTGTTGTACATGTATGTGCAACTATTTCAGCTTATTCTTTTAGAGAAAATAAACCGGCAATCTTCAAGGAAAGATTTATTGAAATAAGCGCTTAAATAATTATCGAACTCACGTTATTTACTAATCAGCTGAATTCTCTAATTGCGTACTACCACGAAGATGCCTATCTCCACCACGAAGATGCTTATCTAGCGCTTCTACTTTTTTTGGTTCAAGCGCTTTAACAAAATCATCTGGTGAATCTTTAGTTGCATCAAATTCAATACCCTGTTTTCTTAACACATGATCGACCCGGTTCATTGCAGTGCCTAAACTGTGAGATTCACGCAATGATTCTTCAAAATTATCATTACCGAGACCCAAAAACTTTTCGCTCAATCCTTTTCGATAACGTAAAAAATTTGCAACATTAGCTTGTGATGTTTTAGGAACTTTAGCCAAAAACACAGCTGGGCTTCTCCATGCTGCTTGTACACATGAAATCATTAGTAATGAAAAAGTACCTGTAAAAATTATCTGTTTATTCATAAAAAAACCTTTAAATATTTATACATTGTTTTTAATTAAACTATCTATTTAGCATTCTTCCTAAACCACTCTTTAGTTAAACTTTGCATTTCATCATTAAATTTAGTAGCCTACTCCCTCAATTCGCGATCGAACCAGTTCATTGCAGTACCTAAACGTTGAGATTCACACAATGATTCTTCAAAATTATCATTACCGAGACTCCAAAACTCTTTGCTTAATCCTCATAACGTAAAAAATATTTGTATATTCATATCAACCACCATTATTTAAATTAATTAATCTACTCAGATGCGTGCTTTTTCAACCAATCGAGTGTTAACTTTTGAACTTCGTCATTGTGCTCTAAAATTTGGTGATGTTTACCTGGGAAAAACTTAAAGGCATATTCAGAACCTTGCTCTTTAAGCTTTGTCACCAAATTTTGAGATAAGCCTATAGGCACAACATTATCATTTTCATTATGCATTACCAATGTCGGAATATCTTTTAGGACTTCTGCACCATGAACCAGCGAAATATCTTCTGCTATTTGTTGTGCATTTTCATTAAAATCAGGACGCGCTTGTTCTAAAATTGGTTTGATATATTTTGGATCATCTTTTAAAAAAGTGGGAAGATCAGAAATTCCACCTTTTATAATGGCTGCTTTTATTGGAATTTTACCCTTTAACGCTTGCAAAGTTTTATACAACATAACCGTACCACGCGAAAATGCATTTAATGAAACATTATCAAGATCAATATTTCCCATCTCTTTTGCAACATCAAATAGCTTTAATACATCGTTAACATCAGCACCACCGAATTCATCCTTATTAGTGTTACCCTCAGCACCTCGGTATTGTGAAACCAATACTGCATACCCATTTTGAGCAAGAAAAGCATAGTGTCTCATAATCCAAGGCAAATCTACTTTTGCCCATTCATGAAAAACTCCTTCACCATTGAATCCACCCCGCATGCTTAAAACTAATGGATGCTTTTCTCCATTCGCCCTTGTTTTTTTTGGCAACAAGGCAAATCCAACAACTGGCTGGCCATCAACTTCATAAGTAATTTTTTTGAATGCCACATCTTTTGTCTTTTTCAATTGTTCTAAAAAATTTTGATACGATTCAGATGTTTCTAATTTTTTTTGCAAAGGGTTTAAGTCTTCATATTTATCAGGAACATATTCCTCTAGTGTCTTAATATATTCTACTTCTTTTTTAGGAGAAATATCATAATCTTCTGCCTGTACAAGCTCATCCAAAACATAATCTTTATCATCTTTAAAATTAAAAAAATCACTAATAGATGACATTTGCTCTTGATATCTTTCTAAAAAACTGGGTTTTTCTTGACGAAGAGTAACCTGCCCACTTTTAGCCAACCTCTGATGAGCAGCTGAAGCTGCTCCTATATCTGAACTAATCATAGGTATTTGCTGGTTAAATGAACTAACCTGTTGCGAATGCGATGACAAAGGCTGCCTTTGATTTTGCATAGATAAATTAAGCCCCGAATTTGCCAAAGTTGATTTTACCCGAGATGACACTGTAGAATGTAACACAGGCATAGACGAACGCCCTGATGCACTAACTACAGGCGCAATTCTAGCTAATAATGTTCTCGCATTCACAGCAGCCTGTATAGGAGAAATTATAAAAATAGCTAAAGTGAGTAATAATTGACTCATAAAAGCCCCTTTACTGTGACTATAATATACTATAATACCCCTATAACTCATATTATTATATTATTATAATTAATAATAACAAAGAACAGGGTTTCATGTCAATTAGAATTAAAAAAGAATAAAGGAATATAATCACGTTTTTTAAGTAAAGGAAACAACTTGCTATTAAAAAAACAATTTTTTATTTATTCACTGATATTTTTCAAATGACTTAACATCTCGACTCGTCCATTTTTTTGATCCGTCATTCATCCAAACGGTATGCAATATTTGACGATTATGAGGGTTGAAGTTGAGCTTCAACCCCTTAAAATTATAATTTTTTAAGTTTTCCACTTCATTAATAAAATTTTCAATGCTAAGTTTACCTTTTATTTTCCCTAATAAATCCAAAAATACTTTTGCTGTAATGTAGCCTTCTAAGCTTACTACATCTATAGGAACTCCAGCACTTTTTGCATCCTCACGAAATTCTTTGACTATCTCCAAATTACTGGTCTCCGGATTTGGAACTACTTGTGCAATAATAAGATTCAATCCTTTTTCTTTAATAAAATTAATGAAATCTTTCTTGCCAAGAGCTGTATCACCAAATAAAATTTTATTTGTAAGAATATCTCCACTCATACTTCTTATTACATCTTTTGCAACCCTAGGAGCTCCGAAAAAACCAACAGCATCTGGTTTAAACGCCTCAATCTGCTCCGAAGCTTTTTTATATGAACTAGCATCATTACGATGATATGCAATTGCAAGATAATCTGCAATACCAGCATCAGCTAATGCTGTTTTTGCACCATCTAAAAGATCTTGGCCCCATTCATCATTCTGATAAAGAAAAGCAAAACGTTTTGCTGCTGAATTTTTTTCAATAACATACTGTGTGATTGTACGACCAGCATCAAAATAAGACACTCTAAGATGTAATAAATTTTTTAAACTAGAATCTCGAAACGAACCTGTATTAGGAAATATATCAAATATCTTTTGATTCTTTATTAAATCAATATAGCTTCCTAAAGTTGGCGCACCCATAGAACCCAAAATCACATTAGTCTTAAAATCATTCAAAAGCTTCTCAACATTTGTACGCGCACGTTCAGGCTCATAACCATCATCAAGATAAATCATCTGAATTTTAGCGCCGTCCAGACCGCCATCTTTATTGAACTTATCAATCGACAAATCCAATCCTTGTCGAAGTAATTCTGAATAACTTTTAAGCTGCTTTGATAAATCCATAGTACTTCCAATAACTAAATTGCCATCTTGTAAAGCAGAGATTGTTTTTGGCATCAATGAAGCTTCCTGTTTTTTCAGTTCTTCTTGTTTTGGCTGCTCTTGCTGCACAAGAACACACCCTTCTTTGAGTTCATTATTTTCTTTGGTAATTTTTACTAATTCATCTTGCAACTGAGTAATTTCAAGCTGCTGCTTATCAGGAATCTGCTCACCGGAAATAAGATAAAACGGACGTTCTTTTTTGAAACCATCAAAAGTGCGCACATCTTGATGATACAAAGTCAATGTCCAATCAGAAAGTTGCTCTTTTGTTTTTAGTACCACAAATGCATCATCAAAAAATTGATATAAACGTCTAAAACTTGCGGTGGGGCTGGAAACGACTGACCACTGTGTATTCTGTTTATCTTTACTAATAAAAGCCAAACCATTTGAATGTGTATATTTTGTAGAACGATCTTCTGCATAAATATATGCTGCAACTTGTGCACTTACATCAGTTTCTTGGCGCGTCTTTTGCAATAAAGATATTATCGGCTTGGAATACAGATCAAAAAAGAAAGGAAAATCGGATTCATCAAGTTCATTAACTTCCGGACCAAAAAATGAAATCCGTACAACTTTTTTTTCTTTATCTGTTTGCTCAGGTGGAATGAGATATAATGCAAGTGGCAAGGTCCCAAAAAAATTACGCAATGTGTCGGCAAAAGGAACTTTTTCAGTTGAAAATTCTCGTGCTCGTACGGTCAATTCACGCCCAAGCCCTGCTTGCATCCATTGTTGTTTATCCTCATAGTCCCCTTTAAGATAAAAAATCTTTTTTGGGTTTTTTTTCATTAACTGTAAAATCAATGTCATCGTTTCAATGATATACGGCGATTTGTTAACCACATCACCATTAAATACAAAATAGGTAACCGGCTGCACAATATTTAATTCATTATCGATGACACCTTGTTGTTGCAACTCTTGCAAGCACCGCACAAAAGAATGAAAAGCTCCATTCAATTCACCCCAAATAATAAATGAACTGTCAGGAAGTGGCGTCATTTTTTGTATTAATCTTCCACGTGAATAGGTTTTTTGGCGATACTCCTCTACCTCATCAAGTAATTTCTTAAATGTCTCAATAGGAAATACTTTATAGGTAGAAAACCCAAAAAAATCCCCCACTTTTTGTACTAATGAAGGCAGCATCTGTTTATGAAACGAACTGTATACAGGATTATGCCAATCTTCTATATCATTTGCAGGATACTCCGGCATCGCATCCGCATACTGTGAAAATTCATTCAGTGTTGTAAAAGATGCTTGTACACCAGACGTCAACATAGCCAAAAATATATACAAAATTATCATTTCCGAAACCTCTTGCTACATTACTCAATAGTGTAATTTAAACGTAAAATAAGATAATTAAGCAAGAGTTTTGTTTTTGATACAAAGAGTCAACAAAAAACAGCACTCCATCTGCCTTTCCCTGTCAAAACAACTAAAGTATTCAAATAGAAAACATCTGGGCGACTGAACACAAAAAAGTTCTCTATACCGCTGTTCTGGTTCAGATACATGTGAGACTAAAATCTTAAAAAAAAGACGTGAAATTTTTTGCGCATAGAAACTCCTGTAATTAAAAAATGTAACCATATATAACATACAGAATATCATTCAAAATATTTATGTCATTGGTTAAATACTCAATTCCATCTTGCATTCATATAAATTACGTTTACACTATTTACATATTTAAATTAGCTTCATAAAAGGAATTCCATGCAAACATGCAAAGCATATATGTTAGTCACACTCTGCGCCATAACCCCTCTATCTTATACACATGAAATCCCTAATATTAATTTCGGCAATGTAGCTGAAAAACTAGAATATGATTTAGCCACTTGGAAAACGCGTCACAATGCTGTCAGCGCTGTTGAAAAATGGAGTATAATAGGATCAACTCTATCAATTGCAGCACTATTCGGTGCCGTTGCTGTTAATCCAGAATTTCGTTATAAATACGAACATAGCATAGCAGCCCCAATCCCTGGTAGCATTAATATTTCAGGAGATCTATCATGTTTCTTTGTTACTATTTTCTTTGCAAGCTGGGCAACATCACAGTATACCAACGCACAAGTAAACGAACTTGAGCTAGCAGTTCAAGAATATATCAAACGATCTGAACGACAAAACAAATAACAAAAGCTATTATGCAATATGAGAACAAAACTATAGTTTTGTTCTCATATTAATCGACAGAGATTTGTTCCCACTCTTTTTCTCCATTATCTATCCAAAGGCTGTGCAGCAATTGGCGAGTTTGAGGGTCAAAGTTTAATAACAATCCTTGAAAATCATAATTTTTAATATTTTCAGCTGCTTGAATAAACTTTTGTTTAGTAAACGGCATATCTATTTTTTCAAGCAGATCCAAAAACAATGCCGCATTTATATAACCTTCAAGCGCAATTGAATCGATAGGGACATTTGCATCTTGCGCATATTGGCGAAAATCTCGCACAATTGTAAGATTACTCGTTTCAGGATTAGGAACCACTTGAGTAACGACTAAATGCAATCCTTTATCGGCAACAAACTTTTTAAAACTTTTTTTACCCATACTGCGATTTGCAAACAATAATGTATCAAAAAGCAGATCTGTGCCCAGCTCTTTGATGAGCATTTGCGCAACAACATCAGAACCGAAAAGTGACAATGCTTGCGGTTTGAAATCGGCAATCATTTTTACTTGTTCTTTCAGTTGAGAAATGTTTCGATGATACGGTACCATTTTGAATTCTATAGTATCGTATTTTTGCAGCACCTCTTGTGCGCCCTTCACAAGATCTTTTCCAAATTGATCATCTTGATAAAAAAATGCTACCCGTCGCAATGGTTCATCTCTTTTTAAGATATACTTTGCCAAAGCATGCCCTTCATCAACAAAAGATGCTCGCAGGAAAATAAGATTTTTTAATCCGGCATCACGAAATGATCCGGTTATAGGGAAAATCGAAAGAATCTTCTCTTGCTTAATTAAATCAATATAAGCATCCAATGTTGAGGTGCCATGAGCACTTAATAAAATATCAGTTTTATCCGTATTCAATAATGTATTAACATTTTGCAATGTTTTTTTTGGATTATATGCATCATCTAAATAAACCATTTGAATTTTCATACCATTGATGCCGCCGGTGCTATTTATTTTATTAATCGGACCTTCCATTCCTTGCTTGAGTAATTGACTAAAACCTTTGAATGTTTTGGAAAAATCTGTAATATTTCCTACCACCAACACGTTATCTTGTAATGCAATATCTTTGGTTTCAGGGGGCACTGACTGATTGTCCAATGATGACGATTTATCATCTTCCTTTGCAACCGGCTCTATATCATTTAAATCTTTTCTAATCCAATTATTATCACCCGTATTGAGCCAAATAGTTTGCATGAGTTGACGTTTCTTTGGATTAAAATTAAAGATCAGACCCTTAAAGTTATAATCTTTAAATCCTTCATAAACATTCAAAAATGCTTGCTTAGTAAATGGACCATTTATTTTTGAAATTATTTCAAGAAACACTGCGCTATTTATATATCCTTCCAACGTTGCTAAATTCAAAGGAAGTTTATTTTTTATCATCTGCTCACGATATTCTTTGACTATATCAAGATCACTGGTTTTCGGATTAGGAACCACTGAAGGATATATTGCTGTAATACCGATCTCTTTAAAATAATCATCTAAATTACTCAGCACCAGATCACCAAAAATCGTTTTTCCAAAAAGATACGGTGCGCCCAATGCTCTTGTTATCGATTTTGTGGGGAAATCATTCGTCATAAATCCTATAGCATCCGGATTGAAATTCTTTATTTCCTGCACATGCGTATTAAAATTAACGTCATGCCGTTCATGCGCCAGCGCTAAAAAGTCCGTAATTCCTGCTTGCTCCAATGCTTTTTTTGCACCGTCAAACAGTTCTTTGCCAAACAGATCATTTTGATAAACAAATGCAAAACGTTTAATGTCTTTATTTTTAATTATATAATCTGTCATTGCATAGCCCATATCAAAATTGGATGCTCGCCAATGCAGAAGGTATGGATATGCATCGGTATGGTATGAGCTAGTGTGTGGAAAAATTGAAAAAACTTTTTTATCTTTTACTAAATCAATATAACCGGTTAATGTCGGTGTTCCCATAGTGGCAATCACGATATCTGTTTTGAAATCATTTAATAATGTCATTATGTTTTCGCGTGTTTTATCACCATCATAAGCGTCATCAAGGGCAACAATCTGAAAACGCATCCCGTTAACACCTTCCTTATTGGCTTCATTAATTGGCACCATTAAACCACTTTTTAAGAACTCAGACCAATCTTTCAATGTTTTTGAAAAATCCGATGAATTTCCAATGACCAATATACCATCTTGTAATGCAATTTCTTCTGTCTTAGGCAATGGTTGTTCGCTTAGCGACGGTGATTCCACCTCTTTTTCTGCAATCGATTCTTTACCATTTAAATCTCTTCTTATCCACTCATCACCACCGGTATTTAACCACAAAGTATTCATAAGCTGACGCGTATTTGGATTGAAATTTAATGTTAATCCTTTAAAGTCATAATCTTTAATGTTATTGACCGTTTTTAAAAACTTCTCTTTACTGAATAGTCCATCCATCTGACGTAATAATTCAATAAACACTATACCGTTCATGTACCCTTCTAACGTTGCAACATTAACCGGCAAACTGTTTCTTTTCATCAAGCGTCTATATTCCCGTACAAATGCAAGGTCACTTTCATGCGGATTAGGCACAACTGAAGGCAATACAAACTTTATTCCTCTTTTTTTTCCATACTCATTCAGTAAGTTAATAAGTTCACTACCTACGAGCATCTTACCAAGAAGAAACTCCGCTCTAAGCTCTTTAATCAACAGCTCAGCCGGCAATGGATTGGTGAAAAAACCGATCCCATCAGGATCAAACTTTTTTATTTCTTGCGCTTGCAACCTAAAGTTAGCATCATGGCGCTCATGCGGTAGTGCTACATATTCAGTAATGCCGGCCTCTTTTAATGCAGATTGCGCTCCCCTGAGCATCTCCTTACCAAAAGAATCATCTTGATACAGAAAAGCAAAACGCTTTGATTCACTATTTTTAAGTGCATAGTTGGTTACTGCATAACCCATATCATAGTTCGATGCACGCAAATGCACTAAATAGGGAAGATCGGCATCACGAAATGAACTGGTATTAGGAAAAACAGAAAGCACTTTTTTATCTTTAACTAAATCCAGATAACCTTGCAATGTCGGTGTTCCCATAGCACCAAGAAGAATATCGGTTTTGAAATCGCTCAACAGTTTATTTACATTTTCACGCGCTAATTTACCATCATAACCATCATCTAAAAATACAACGCGCAAACGCATCCCATTAATGCCGCCCCCTTGGTTAACCTTTCTAATTGGTAATAGCATTGCCTGTTTTAAATTCTCAGAATAACTTTTTAACGTTCTGGAAAAATCAGACGTATTTCCTAAAAATAATATACCATCTTGCAATGCCATTTCCGGTTGTTCACCAGCCTTTACCTTTGTTTCAATCGTAGGTTGAGCCTCAAGTTGTTGAACTTCTACTATTTCATCTTCTTTTATATCAGGTTGCACATCCTGTTCCGGTTCTTTTGATGGCTCTGGGATGTTATTTTGCACCTTTTCCCATTCATCTTGGCCAAAATCAATCCATGAGTGATGAGAAAGCACCCGCGTCTTAGGATCAAAGGTCAATGATATTCCTTTAAAATCAAGATCCTTTATCTGTTCAGCTACTTTTATTATTTTTTCAGTGGTAATCGGACCTTCCACTTGCTTAATTAAATAAGCCAAAAGTGAAATATTAATGTAACCTTCAAAAGCATTCGGATCTAAAGAAACGCCTGCTTTATCGGCAGCCTCTCTGAACTCTCTTGCAATTTGTACATTACTTGTTTTAGGATTAGGCACTAAATTTGGAATGATCATTTTCAGGCCTTTACTTCTCAAGAAATTTTGTAACAAATCACCGGTCATCCAAGAAAGTCCATAAAGGATTTTTTGTGATACTTTTCTTAAATCCATTCGTTTGATAAGCTCTTCAGCAGAAATCGACGGACCAAAGAATCCAATCACATCAGGATCAAATGCTTCAATCTTATTAGCCTGTTCACCAAAATCTACATTATTACGCTCAAAAGAAACATCTAAAATATCAGTGACTCCTTTCTCTTTCAGCACCTTTCTTACTGCCTGTGCCGGCACAATACCGAAAGTGTCATTTTGATAAAATAATGCAACTTTTTTCGGACTATATCTCTCCACAATTTTTTTTGTTATCTCTGAAACATTACGATCATATGAAGATCGATAATGAATCATATACTTAAATGTAGGATTTCTAAATGTACTTGAACCGGTAAAAGGAAAAATAGCTGCAACTTCTCCTGTTTTAACCAAATCGACATATGCTTCCAGTGTTGGTGTACCAACTGAGGCAACCAAAAGATTGGTACCAACATCATTTAAAAATACCTTTACATTATTCAATGCACGTTTGGGAACATAACCATCATCTAAATATGACATACGCAATTTAACACCATTAATACCCCCTTGTGCAGCTATTTCATTAAGCTTTAAATCCATGCCTCTTCTTAACGCATCTGACATGTGCTTAAGCCCCTTACTAAAGTCCGAAGTATTAGCTAAAACCAGTACACCATTTTGTACTAACCTATCAGACGCAACCCCTACTTGTTCTTCAATTTTTTGTTCCGATGTTGTTTGATCATCAATCTTTTCTTGTTTTATCCATTGTCCTTCCCCGGTGTCTATCCAGATAGTATTAAATAGCTGACCTGTCTTTGGATTAAAGTTTAACCTTAAACCTTTAAAGTCATAATCTTTGACACTATGCACTTGATCTATAAAACGTTCTTTGGTAAACGGCATTTCCATCTTTTTAAATATATCTAAAAACACCGATGACGTTATATATCCTTCTAATGTGGAATCATTCAGAGGAAAACCTGCGCGCTTCATACGCGCTCTATACTCTTTGACAATGGGCATATCAGCTGTTTTTGGATTCGGCCATACATGTGCAGATGTTACGGTTTTGCCTTTTTTTTGTATAAATGTTTTAAATTGTTCTATACCGTGAAACTCATTGGTAAACAACATGACATTAAGCAACCATTTAATATCAAATCTATTAAGCAGCTTTTCTGAAGAAAATGGAACACTCAACAAGCCGAGCGCATCAGGATTAAACTGCCTAATATCATTCGCTTGCTTTTCAAGATTCGGTTTATGCGCATCATAAGGTACCGCTAAATACTCCTTTATTCCTGCTTTTTTTAATGCTTTCAATGCACCATTTAAATTATCTTTTCCAAATTGATCATCTTGATAGAAAAAAGCAAACTTCTTTGCTCCTTTATTTTTAATCATAAATGTGGTTACCGCATTTCCAACATCAACATACGAAGCTCGCAATCTAATAAAATAAGGCAAAACCATATTATGAAAAGCGCCGGTAAAAGGAAAAATTGAAAGAATTTTTTTCTCTTTTATCAAATCTAAATATGAAGTTAACGTTGGCGTTCCTTGCGCGCCTAATATGATATCTGTTTTATACACATCAAGGAATTGCTCTACAAGCGCTCGTGCTTTTTTAGAACTATATTGATCATCAAGTGACACCATACGAATTTTTAAACCATGAGCGCCTCCTTCATCATTAAAATCATTAATCACCAATAACATTGCGTTACGAAACGGCACACCGAGATCTTTGAGCGATTTACTTAAATCTTGCAGCGTCCCAACCACTAAAGTATTGCCCTGCAAAGCCATTTCTGTGCTTTTTGGTTCTTCTTTTTTTACTCGAACAATTTTTTCTTCTTCCAATAGCTCTTTTTTTAGCTCAACATCTGCTTGCTCAGATACCGTTTCCTGACAAAGCTTATCTAATCGTTCTTGCTCAAGTTCTGCAAGCTGAATGTTCTGTTTCAAATTGGCGATCCGTTCTTCTTGATCGGCAGTGAACTCTTCTTTTCCCGTAGCAAGATTAAATTCTCGCGCTCGTATAAATCCTTTAAGACCACCTAATTGATGGCGATACAATGCAATCTTCCAATTGAAAAAAAATTTTCCTGTTGTCAAAACAGCCACTGCATCTTCGTAAAAATTAAACATTTGCTGAAATAGTTTCAATGGGCTAGAAAAAAGCTGCCATGTGTGTATACCATCCTCTTGCGCATAGGTCAAACTCTGAATTTCATAAGGGTACTCCTTAACCGCATGACCAATAATACGAGCCTTTATCTTTACTTTTTCATCCGAAACTGGAATATCCTTAATCTTCTTGCTCTCTGTAACTTTTTGATTAAAAAAGAAATTCCATTTTTCTTCTGTTAATAATGGATGATCTTTAAAAAAAGAAATACGTACCACATCATTTTCTGTTGAAATTAAATACAAAGCAAGTGGAAAGGTATTGAAAAAGGTATCGATCTCTTTTGAAAAAGAGATCTCATTTTCATGGCCAATACGATTAATCAACTCATCTTTAAAATTACTCTTTCGCCATCTATCGACTTGTTCAAATGCTCCTTTAATGATAAACATTTGATCCGGATTCTTTTCAAGCAAGCTCAATAAAACAGACAATGTTTCTAACTGATATGGTGCATAATTTAATATATTTCCATTAAATACTACATTGAATCTAGGCTTAATAATACGCAAATTATCATTAATCACACCTTGTTCACGCATTTCTTCTAACGATCGAATCAACGAATGAAAAGCACCGTGTAAAGGGCCCCAAATATACCACTTTGTCTCTACGTCAATATAAAATTTCTGAACAAAATCACCATAAAAACCTTTAAGTTCACGATCTTTTGCCAAACGTTTTAATCTTTTTTGCAATTCAGAAAATAATTTAGATTCTTCCCGAGAGCTCAGTGATTTATATAACTTGTTATACTGCGGTTTATAAGGATCTATATATTCATTTTCCGGTGCCTCCGGCAATTGATGTGCATAAGCAATCAATTCAGACAATGTATCGAATGATCCAAATGCAAAAAACGGAATCAAACAAGATACTAAAACAATGGTATGTAACAATCGACGCATAATAGATCCACCGTGTGCATTTTAACAAACTGTAACAATACAAAGGTAATTTAAACGCAAAAGAGCAATGCTTAGCAATAGTTTTCTTTTATCTTTTTACAACTTTTAACGATTCAACTTCAACTCAATCCACGGTGATCCATCACCTTTGGATAACCAAACTTGCGTAGCAAGCTCCCGTGTTTGATCATTAAAGTTTAGCTGTAGTCCTTTAAAATCAACATTTTTTATATTTTGCGCCGTCTGTATAATGTTATAAACTGAAATTTCACCTTTTATATTCTCTATAATATAAACAATTAAAGCAGCATTAATATAAGCTACAAAAGCGGCCGTATCAATAGGAATATTAGCTTTTTTTGCATCCCTTCTAAACTCCTTAACTATTTCAATATCACTTGTATGAGGATCAGGAACAACGCTCGTAAGAAAGAGATGCAATCCCTTCTGTTTTAAAAATTTCTGAAAACTTTCTTCCCACAGAGTCGATACACTGTAGACTTTTTTATCAGAAAGGAATGCTACCCCAAGGATGCGTATTAACTCTTTTGCTGCAGTAGGTGTCACTACTAAAGCAATTGCATCAGGACTAAATGCTTTAATCTGCTCTACATGCCTAAGAAAAGCAACATCATTTCGATTATAAGGAATTTCTAAATGTTTCACCGAACTATTTTCTTTCAATATATTCAATATGGCATCTTTGGGTGGAATACCAAAATCATCATTTTGATAAAAGACTACAAGTTTTTGTACCTGTTGCTCTTTGATCATATACTCAGTCGTTGCGATAACTTCTTGCGCAAATGATGCTCTAAAATGAATCAAATGCGTTAAGTCCGGATCGCGAATACCCGCTGTCGGGAAAAAGACTAAAACTTTTCCTTCCTTGACCAAATCAAGATAACCGGTCAATGTAGGCGTTCCTAAAGGACTCAAAATGAGCTGCGTTTTAATCTCACTCAAAAATTTTTCAATATTATCACGCGCAAGTCTTGGTACATATTCATCATCCAAAAATATAGCCTGAAATTGTCTACCTTTAATACCACCCTGCCCATTCAACCGGTTAAAGAACATGTTAGTGCCACCCTTTATAGCCATACCTAAATCTTTTACTCCCTTGCTCAAATCAAGTGTTGATCCAAATAATATTTTATCAGCACTTACACCCAATGCAGGTTTATCATCTTTCGGCATTTCAACTTTTTTTATATCTTTGGGCTTTTCAATTTTTGGCACTTCAACTTGTATATCTTTGGACTCTTCAATTTTTGGCACTTCAACTTGCATATCTTTGGGCTCTTCAACTTGTATATCTTCTTCATCAGATTTTTCTTCCGGTTTAACTTCAACCTTAGTCCAGGGCGAGCCATCTCCTTTTGATAACCACATATGATATGACAGCTCACGAGTTTGCGGATTAAAGTTCAACTTCAACCCTTTAAAGTCTTCGTCTTTAATGCTTTCTGCAACCTTAATAATTTTCTCTTTCGTTAACTGGCCGTCAACTTTTGAAAGTAAATACTCCGCTAAAAAGGCGTTGATATATGCTTCAAAACCAACCGTGTCGATTGACATACTCTCTTTTTTTGCAGCCTCACGAAACTCTTGAGCAATCTCAATATTGCTTCTTTCAGGATCAGGAACAACATTAGGCACATAAGTCTTTAACCCTTTGGATTTAATAAAGCTCTGAAACGGCACCTCTCCTAAATCAGAGTTTCCATATATTCTTTTGCCGGTAAGACCTTTTACTCCAATCTGCCTAATCAGACCTTGTGACGCAACAGCAGTCGAAAGAAACGCAATAGTATCCGGCTTATACGCTTTGATCTGCTTTACTTGTTCATTAAAACTTAAATTATTACGACTATAAGGGAGCTCTAGAACTTCTGAAACATTATTCTTCTTCAAAGCTATACGTGCGGCTTTCAAAAGATCTTTACCAAAAGCATCATCCTGATAAAACAACACAAACCTTCCTGCACCCTGATCTATCATATACTGTGTCGCAGCTTTTATCTCTTGTGCATAAGAAATGCGGAAATTAATAACATTTTTAAGTTGAGGATGTCTACATATTCCCGATCCCATAAGTGGAAACAGAACAAGCAACGTCCCGTTTTTTACTAGATCTAAATAGGCTTCTAGCGTAGGCGTCCCAGGCGAGCTTAGAATAAGATCTGTTTGATCTTTATTCAAAAGCATATCTATGTTTGCACGTGCTTTGATTGGCTCATAATCATCATTTAAAAAAAGCATCTCAAGCTGCTTGCCATCAATGCCACCACGTTGATTGATCTGTTCGGCAACAATCTTTAATGATTGCTGTATAGCTTTACCTTGATTTTTTGCCCCTTTTTCCAAATCCATCGTTGAGCCGAATATGATCTTATCCTTATGAACCGCAAGGAGTGGTTTTTTGTTTGCAATAGCAGCCTGTTCTGCTTGTTCAGGAGTAACAACAGACGGCAACTCCTTACTTTCTGAAACTTCTGTTTCATATTTTTCTTCAACCTTTTTATCAGTTGGAGTTACTTCAGCAACTTCCTGTTTATCAACCTTCGCTTCAATCTCTTCCGGTTCAACAGCCACTTCTGTCCACGGTGACCCATCACCTTTTGATATCCATATTTGAGATGAAAGCTCACGCGTATTATCATTAAAGTTTAACTTTAAACCTTTAAAGTCAACATCTTTAATGCTTTCAGCAGCTTTAATAATCGCATCAATTGAAATATCACCCTCAATTTGGTCTATAATATACGCAATCAAAGCAGTATTTATATAGGCCTCAAATGCAAAGCCGGTAATTGGAGCATCATTTTTTTGGGCATCTTTTCTAAACTCTTGAGCAATAGGTATATCGCTGGTGGCCGGATCAGGAACAGTATTAGGAATAAGTACTGTTATACCTTTTTCCTTCAGAAAATCTTGAAAACTATTTTCACTTAAGTCTGAAGTTCCATACAAATGTTTATCCGAAAGAAAAGTCACTCCCATTTGACGCATCAACTCTTGAGTTGCAATTGGCGTCGAAATAAATGCAATAGTATCAGGTTTAAACTCCAATATTGTTTTTACATGCTTTTTAAACATCACATCATTACGATTATAAGGAACTTCAAGAACATCGCTGATATTGTTTTTTTCTAATACTTTTCTGGCAGCTTCTTTGGTCTGCAAACCAAAATCATCATTTTGATAAAATAGAACCACTTTTTTTGCATTATATTTTTTTATCATATAATCGGTTGTTGCTTTAATTTCTTGAGAATATGAAACCCTAAAATTAATAATATGTGTTAATTCCGGATCTCTAAATAAAGCGGTTCCTGTTGGGGTAAACAACACTAAAATTTTACCCTCTTTTACTAAATTAAGATAAGCAACAAGCGTTGGCGTTCCCAAAGAATTCAGCGTTAAATCAGTTTTTATCTCATGCAAAAATGTATTTATATTTTTTTGAGCAAGACCTGGCGTATATTCATCATCTAAAAACACAACCTGAAATCTTTTTCCTTTAACACCACCCTGCTCATTAATTCTGCTAAGTCGTGCTTCTGTGCCCAATCTTACTGCACGTCCAATCTTTTTTATTCCTTTACTCAAATCAAGTGTTGACCCAAATACAATAACATCTTCTTTTACACCTAAAGCTTCACGCGAACCGACTGAATCTTTTTCTTTCTCTTTAGGCCCGATCTCTTTTTTTGCTTCCTCTTCCGACACCTGCTCAATACGCTCTAACTCAATTTTTTTCCAAGGCGTACCATCATCGGTATTAATCCAAATGTTATTAGATAACGTACGAGTTTGCGGATCGAAAGTAAGTAAAATACCTTTAAAGTCAAAATTCTGCAATCCCTCTGCCATTTTTATTATTTTTTCTTTGGTTATTTCACCTTCAACTTGATCTAATAAATACCCGGTCAATGCGGTATAAAGATAAGCTTCGAACACTGCCTGATCAACTTTCACCGCCTTATTTTTAGTAGCTTGTCTAAACTCTTGAGCAAGTGGTATATCACTTTTCTGAGCATCAGGCACTATATTTGGCAAAATAAAATGTAAACCTTTTTCTTTTACAAACCTTTTAAAGCTTTTTTCTTCTAATGCAGCAAGTCCAAACAGTTTTTTACCTACAAGCTCTGTAACGCCAATTTGGCGAATTAATCCCTGAGCAGAAATAGGAGGACCAATAAAGGCAAAAGCATCCGCATTAAAATCTTTTATTTTTTGTAGTTTTGATGAAAAATCAAGATCATTTTCTACATAAGAAATCGCTAGAACATCACTTATATCAAAATTTTCTTTTAACACTTTTTTTATAGCATCAGGCGGTTCAGTACCAATACTTTCTTGATAAAATAAAACAAATCTTCGAGCTTCATAGTTCTGAGCAATATATTTTGCGACTTCTGCCATCGCTTGAGCATATGAAGGCCTATAATGAATAATATTAGTCAAATCAGGCTTACGATATGCACTTGCACCGGTATATGGAAACAGTGCCAATACTTCCTGCTTTTTAATCAAATCAAGATAACCATTTAATGTTGGCGTCCCTAAACAAAGCAGCAATAGGTCAGTCTTAATCTCTTTAATAAATGTCTCAACATTTGAAAGCGCCTTTTGCGGAGAATATTCATCATCTAAATAAATCATTTGCAATATTTTTCCCTTAATACCGCCCTCTTTATTTATCTGATCAACTTTCAGCTGAATACCACTCTTTAAACTTTCTGCAAAAGCTTTTAACCCTTTTGAAAAATCAGACGTATTACCCAAAACAATCGCATCACTACGAACCGCTATAGAAGGTTTTTTATCTGACTCTGAAAAAACAGAATCACCCGGCACGGAATCATCCGGCACGGAACTATCCGGCACATCTTCTGTCTCAGGAACTTCTACTTGTATTGAAATCCACTCTGATCCATCGCCCGGATTTATCCATAATGAATTCTCAAGCACTCTTGTTTGTGGATTAAAGTTCAGCTTAAATCCTTTAAAGTCAACATTTTTCGTATTCTCAGCTGCTTTAATAATATTTTCTTTATTTATTGGCCCATCAATCTGTTTGAGTAAATAGAAAAAAATCTGTGCATCAACATATGCTTCCAATGAACTGTTACTTACTTCCAAATTATTATTTTTTGCAAATGTTCTGAACTCTTTCATCAACGGCAGATCACTTTTTCGCGGACTGGGCCACACACTTGAATGCGTGAATGTTAAACCTTTGCTTTTAACAAAATCTTGAACTTCAGCCTCACCCATATCAGATATGCCAAGCAAACGTCTTTGTGATAAAAAGTTTGTGCCCAATTCTTTAATAAAAGACAATCCTGCAATTGGGACACTTGCAAAAATAATAACATCAGGATCCTCGTTGACTATTACCTCTTTTTGTTCAGAAAAACCAACTTGATTACGACTATAAGGCAGCTCAACCATTGCGTCGGTTGTATATTTTTTAATCGCCTCTTTTGCCCCATTTAAAACATCTTTACCGAAGTCATCATTTTGATAAAAAACAGCCACTTTTTTAGGTTTATTCTCCTTAAACACATAATCTATTAAAGCTTTTCCCTGTTCAAAATAAGATACCGTAGCATTAATAATGTATTTTAAATCCGGCTGCCGAAAAATACTTGACTGTGCTGTCGGAAATAAAGCAAGAATTTTACCATCTTTAATGAGATCCAAACTTGCCTTAAGCGTCGGTGTGCCTGCGGGTAAAAAGATGATATCGGTTTTTATATCATTGAGAAGCTTGAGCATGTTTTGACGCGCACGCTTTGGTTCATAATGATCATCAAGAATCACATTTCTAAACTCCAGACCATGCACACCTCCTTCCTCATTTACATCATTAAATGCCGCGACTAAACTTGATTTGTAGTTATTCCCTGCATCTTTAAACCCTTTTGAAAGATCCAGCGTAGAACCCAGAACAAGCACGCCATCTTGAACTGCAATATCATCATTTTTTGCTGCTGTTTTTTCTTTTTTTTGCTCTTTTCCGCCCTCTTTGCACTCATCTTCCATTTTTTTTAAAACATCTTTTTGCTCATTCAGTTTTTTTTGGAGATCCTTTATTTGTTCATCATCAAAAAAATTTATAGCATCACCCGAGACAAGCATTCCTGTTGAAATATTATACAAACCGGATACTTGAAATCCTTTATTTTTACGCAGATCATTAAAATAAAGCGCAATAGTCCAACTATCAAAACGTAATGCCGTTTCAACCACCGCAAATGCATCATTAAAAAAAGAGTCCAACCTCCGGTGTGCTCCTGTTGGGCTTGAAAGCACTGTCCATGTCAAAGGTGGACCGATCAAACGTTTCAGACCCAAACTGCGTGAAAAGTCTGATGGCACAATTGTAGCTTCAATAGCAATCGGCACGACATCTTGTGACGCATTTTGTTGCCCCTTTTGCACATGCATAATCTCAGAATCCACATTATTTACTAATAATTGGGATACTGTTTTTTCATCGTATGTATCCATATGCGCAGAAATCTTTAATGCTCGATTTGACTGCACTACATACAAAGCTAAAGGTAAGGTATCAAAAAATGAAAAAACAGTCTGCATAACATCTTCTGAGTTTAAAGGGCTCAGAAATTCTAATTGCTTATACAAGACTATATTGCGCAATTCTCTTTGCGCTTCATGCTTACCGCGAATATATATCACCCGATCAGGATTTCTTGCCATCAAAGTGAGGATCACCGTTAATGTTTCAATATTATAAGCAGACGAATTAATTACATTTCCGTTAAATACCAAATAACTATTGTCACTAATAATTAAATTTTCTGTTATAAGATTTAAGCGCACTAACTCTTGCAGGTCACGAACAAATGAATGCAATGCCCCGTCCAGATCTCCAAAAATTATAAATTTATTTTGCGGATCCGGAGTTATTTTTTGTACAAATGCACCCTTCATATTGCGCGCAATGCGTTCATCTGTAACCGTTTTGAGTAACTGCTCAAAAGTACTGACCAACTCAACGTCACGTTCAAAACCTAAATAAGAAAATAAACGTGAAAAAATCGATTTTTTTTGTTGCTTATAAAAAGAGGTATAATCAGGATGCCTCCAATCATCATTATCAATTGAAGGGTATTCTTCATGATCTTTTGCATAAGTAATAATATCTGACAATGAATCAAACTGAGCAGCTACATTAAAGGATAGCAATAAAATAATAGTATATATTTTTTTCATTATTTTCTCATTTCTTTATCGACAACGCCGCTTTATCTTTTTTTACCTATTTAGCTGCTGCCGGACACATATCACGCAACTCTTGTTGTTTTTCAGCAACATTTTGCAGTTCTCGTTTTACTTGAATAAATGAATCATCTACAACCTGAGATCTTTCAGTTTTAAAATCCCTCAAACCGGTAACCAAATTATACATTGCGACTTTTTTAAAACCAAGAAGTTCACGAACATCTTGATTATATAAAGTAATCATCCATTCGTTTAATTTCTTTCCAATATCGAGCACTGCAAATGTATCAAAATAAAAATCCTGTAAATGCCTATAAGTTTCTGTTGGACTTGAAAGCATTGTCCAAGCCGTTGCACCTTTGTCTGCTTCCAATTGCGACAACCCCAATGTTGGACGATATGTGGTAGAACGACTTTCACCTTTTATAATAGCGCGCACATTGATCTTCTTTTCACCTGAGTTTATTTCATTGCTTAATTTAAAAGTAGCTACTTCTCTACCGCCACTTCTTTGAAAAAAACCACTAAAATTTTCCTCATCTAGTTCTGTTGAACTTCGATCAAAATGTGAAATGCGCACAATATTCATACTCTCTTCATCTTCTTGACCAATTAAATACAAAGCAAGCGGTAACGTATTAAAAAATTTGCTTATTTTGGTACCGAGAGGAATTCCTTCATCAGAAACTGATGCCGCACGAATAATTAAGTTACGTTTAAGATTAAAATTTTTCCAATGTTCACGATCTTCATGATTACCGCGAATATAAAATACCTTATTTGGATTTCGATCCATTAGACGCATAATAACTGATAATACTTCAAGAGAAAATGGCGATCGATCTATTGCATCACCATTAAACACAAAATATACATACGGTTTCATAATTTCAAAATGATCATTAATAACATTATTTATTTTTAATTCCACTAGCGTACGTATCAATGAATGAAATGCTCCTTGAAGATCACCCCAAATAATAAACGAGCTACCTTTTAAAGGATTCATTTTTAAAATAAACCGTCCAATGTACCCATCATTCTCTCGTTCATTTACCACCTTAGAAAGCAACTCATCAAATCCCTGTATATGCCATAAAGGCCATGGTTTAATTTTAAATGTATACATGAATTCATCCAAACCTGTAGGCACCAACCGCTTTAAAAACTTACCATAATCTGGATTAGCCCAGGTAGTATTGTCAATAGGAGGATACTCATCCAATTGCTCTGCATATTGTTGCGCTTCGGTTAATGTATTAAAAATATGGCTCGGTGAAGTATCAATAAAAATAGGCAAAAAATAGAATACACTGCTCAATAGGAATACCGATATTAATAAAAGGTATATTATTTGTTTCATCTTAAACCCTAGCCCAAACGTATAACAAATAATACCACCAACCAATCAACAATACATGGAAAAATATTAATACCATTGCACGTAGTACTATCACCCATGGTTCAATCTTTCCATAAGTAATCATTACAATATTTAATAAAAATCCAATAAAAGCAAAAGTTAAAAAAAGAGAGAATATATGATCACTTAATAAAAAATAACCTGCAACCGGAGACATTCTTTGAATAACAAATCGATACGAAAGAATTGCAGTCACACTACCCAATGAAAGAGGCAAAACCAATCGACGCTCTTGAACAGCATCGAATGAAAAAGAAAAAATCCCAATAAAAAACATCAAAAATAGTGGTAAAAATATAAAGAATACCTGCGAAACTCCGGATCGCTCAAAATCCATTGAAAATATAACTTTTGGATTAAACACAACTTTACGTTTATCACTGGTATCCAAATTCGCTTGTGAATATCCGGTTACCACATTATGCCCAACTACTCTCCAACCTGCTACAAAAATATCCTCGGATAAGGTGAAACCTGAAATATAAGATGAATAAACAATTTCACTTGGAGTAACAAATTTATTGATGAGCGATATAAATACTCTATGGTCATCAAGGGGGAAATATTCAAATGATAAGTTAGTGGTAAACTTTACCGTAATATTATATTGCGCAAAAAATTTACCTTCAATAACCTTTGTGTCGGAGGTAGTTTTTTTTATAATTTCCCCTTTTTCAAATGAAAACTTTTCAACTGTTTCTAAAGAAACAAGTGCAGGATCAAACTCAAACCAAATAATACCATCAAACATAAAACGATTATTTGTTAGATCAAATTCAGGAAAGTTAGTAATATGCAAACCAACCGCAACTTCAGTTGTGTTCCCACCCCACTCTTTTACTTTTTTTGGTGTAACAGAAAAAACTGCAGGACTAGGCTCAAACGATACAAATCGCAAAAATGGCGTAACAGCAAATAATACAATCATAAATGATGTAATTATCAAAGCAACAATTTGATACTTAAGAGTCACGACTTCGGCAAAAAATTTCAGCACTCTATCGCGCATTACCATATTTTTTTTCCTTTAACATCTCATTGGTAGGTCACCAATAAGAATGATACGTATTACAAAACAAAGTCAATGGTACATAGTAAATCTAAAAACTATTGTCTAAAGACAATTAAACGTTGTACTTTTTAATATATTATTCGCATATAAAAAAGGAGAGTTGATATGCTTAATTGCTGGGGATCAGTTTCAGGTCCATGTAAAGGAATATTACTTATCATAACCGGTACCATTTTACTCTTACATACTTTGGGGGTCTTAACACAAGGAATGGGAATAATTATTATCATTATTTCTATTGCAATGCTTGGATATGGTTTTATATTGTGCGGTGGCCCACAAGTTATCCAAAAATTACTTAAACGCAAAAAACCTGAATAAAAAATATTAAACGTGAATTTGTTTTTGCCATAGGCAAATTCACGTTATTCTTTCATCTGCTCAGGTGTTGTTTCCGGCATTTCACCTTGCTCATATTGACTTGCTTGATAGTTAACCATCAAACGAATTGGCAAGGCCATCTGCATTTTATTTTCACGTAAGGATTTCACGATTTGAAATCTAATACCACTAGCAATATCCCACTGATCAAGAGTATAATTTGAACTCACAAAACCACGCAACATGAACTCATAACCATTCGGACCAAAATCATCTAAGCGAATAATAGGTTTAGGATTTTTTAAAATATATGGACTCGTTTCCATTATGCGCTCAAATATTTCTTTTGCTTTTACCGGATCTTCTCTATAAGCCAACGTTACATATATATCATTACACGCAATAAAGCCTCTAATATAATTCCAGTTAACTATACTACGACTCGTAACATATGAATTAGGGACGATAACCATAGTACTATTCTTACGGCGTAAAACGACTGAACGAGGTGTGATTTTTCTCACTACGCCAGCTACTTCTTCATCAATTTTAATATAATCACCAATCTTTATTGGACGCTGTACTAAAATCACAAAATAAGCAAAAAAATCTGCTGCCGGATCTTTAATTATAAAACCTAAACCAAATAATAATGCACCGAGCATTACATTTATTTGTGTTCCTAAACCAACAGCATTCAGTCCAAGTAGAATTGCAATTAACATTACCAAATAGCGCATCAAACTATTGACCGTATTTTGAACACCCGAATCTACAAGTAAGACATCAAATATACGGCTTAGTACAAAACGCTTAATTGCAACCGCAGCCAAAAAGCCGGCCAATACAAAAAAGATAAACTGCAAAACCGTATACATCGAGATAGGACTTTCAGTTTGTGAAAGCAATAACGGCGTTTGTAGCCAATTGATAATATCATTAAATTCTTTTATTTTTTGTAACTGTTCCGGCCATTGCCAAATTTTAGCGACAACAAGAGCTGCAATAAATACAAAGCTGAACAAAATGCCGATAATTGAAACACCATACCATGTCTTGGCAGCAGGAAAACGCTCTTTTACCAATTCTTGATCTGTATAAAAGAAAAATGCTGAGGACCAACGTTTAACCAATCCGTGGAGCCAAAATAAAACACCTATCAATAGAAATGTATATACAACACGTGAAAGGATAAATAACACTAGTCGACCAAATCCAACATAAGGATTCATCATTACAATAATCGTAATCAAAGCAATAAGGATAAAGTAATAGTAATGATCTACTTTATCACGAAGCCAAATCCATATATCATTAACACGCGGAATAAAACTAAGAACCAATTCCTTGGTGAGCATGAATATAACTGAAATTTGCAAAATAATAATATTAAGCGCTTTCAAGATATTAGGTAATTCTGATTTTGGATAGTTTGCCAAAATAAATGCTTCACGGAAAAAGAAAATAACAATAGTTGCATATATCAATGTAGAAAGACAATTGATAAAACGAGTTATATATTCTTTTGTGATAAAGGTATAATTATGCGCAGCATTTCTAGAAACAAAATAATGAACATAACGATATGCAATATACAATAACAACGGAATAGATGACAAATAAAAGATAATATATGGGTATGGATCAGGAATCACATAAAAATTTAATACCAAGAATAACGAAACCCAAAAAGTAATAAGCACAAAATAGCGTAGAATAAAGGCAATAAAATCAGCTAAAAATAAGAATAACCGCGGAAAACTTCTACCCTTAGCCCACATATAAAATGTGTCACGAACTCTTGGCAGAAAAATCCACAACAAGATAAGCAGACCAATCCACAAAATGATATAAACAACAAAATAGGCAAAACTATATTGCTCTTTAAAGAGCCCTTTAACTTTATAAATCAATGAAGCAATATCAAAATGCATAACATATGAACGCACATCATAAATAAATGTTTCAAGATCAGGAACTACATTCTTTACTCCTTGCCAGGAAATTGCATCCTCAGGCCTGTCCCAAATAATGCTACGTGAGGAGGCTCGCAACTCTTCTATCGTGAATTTAATCTGTTGTTCAGTTTTTAATAACTTCAACACGGTATCGTTATAAATGCCACGTATTGCATTCAGACGTTTCACTTGCTGTTTGACTAAATCTTCGGATGCATTCAAAAGTTCAAGAGCCTGTGAATATTCTTTTATTTTATTCTTAAATAATACATCTTTTTGCTCTGTAATTTCTTGACGTTTTTGCGCAATATTATCCGAAGCTTTTTTCGCAGTGCCAAGCAACATTTCAACGTTCGATTTTTTACTTTCTAATTGAGACAAATCTGCCATTATATCAGATAATTTAACTTCATATTTTTTAATTTCCTCAAAAATCTTTTCTTCTGATACAAATTTGCCGGCATACATTTTATAAAATGAAGATTTAATATCTGTTTCTATACGTTCTAATAATAATGTCTGATCTTTTAAATCAATTTGAGCTTCTAAATTTTCCAAACGCAACTTTGAAGCTCTAGCTGCTTCATTAGCACGAGCAACAGTTAAGAAAGCAATATAAGCAGCACTCGTTTGTTTTGGAAATATCAACCAGCTGTCAAGCTCTTCGTTCAGTGGAATGTTATACTGCTTACTCAATGATACAACAGCTTCATTTTTTTCTGCTATATGCTGCTTAATTTCCTCTCTTTCAGGCTCATATGTGTCAATTTTTACCGCATTGAGCTCCTGCCTTTTTTTCTCAAGTTCATCACGAGCAAAAGCAACATCTGCCTCACTAATACGAATTGAAGATTGCCTTATGCGTGTAAACAGCTCTTGTAGAATATTCAATTGCTGTTTTTCTAACTCAATCTTAATGCGTAAGAACTTGATACGCAGCTGCAATATTTTTAATTGCAGCTTATCAACATCTTTTTTGGTGCCTAATAATGCAAACTCTAAATTGGTCAGCTCACGTTTTTGCTGCACACTTAAATCAAACGTTGCATCAATTTTTTTTTCAGCCTTTTCTTGTTCTTCTTTTTTTTCGTTATACTCTTTCACCAATGCTGCTGCAGCTTGCTCTCTACTTTTGATTTCAGTTTGCGTATTGATCTCTTTTTTTTGCAATTGCTCTATTGAATCTTTTTTTGCATCTATCTTTTCTTTCATTTTACGCAAATCTTCAAATGAAAATGCTATCTGTTCTGCAACAGACAACTCTTGACGATATCTATCAAGATCCGGGTCATTAATAAAACCCTGTAACAATTGTATTAATTCTTGATAATCTGAAACCAACTGCTCACGCGCTTGACGATAATCTTTTAATGCCTGATAACGATCATTCAGATACACCAATTTCTGCGAATAAAATTCGTTTTCCGGCTCATTTGCCAACTCATCTTTAGTCTTGGTAATATCAGTTTTTATCTCCTGCAGTAGATCATCAACTTTAGGACTATGTTCTTCAATCTCTTTATTGAGTAACCCTAATTGCTCTTTTGTATCCTCAAGCTCTTTTTCTTTGGCTTCACGTTTTGAAATAAAAAGTTTGTCCGTCGTTTTCAAAAAACTACCAGCATAAACTGTTGGCGATACTAATACCGAAAGCAAACTGGTTAATAAAAAAAATAATTTTATCATCATCTAATCTCATCTAGAAAATGAATTGTTTTAAATTGTTGTGCATCCGTGTGCACCCGTACACATTGATATAACCATCCAGAGATATTTTTTTCAACATTTACATCAATCTTGGCATTAATCATCCTCTCCAAAGGCTCTTGTGCTAAAGCATATAAATACGCACTAGACACAATTGCATCTTCTGGATATAAATCAAGCAAAGCTAACATCACACACAAAACTCGCTTTTTTTGCTGTAAACAAAACCGTTGATGCTTAAACATAAAAATAAGCAAATCATACAAACGACTTTGGCCGGATCCCTCAGGAAGAAAATGGTAACACATCTCCAAAATATAATGCAAAAAAAGCATATCGTGAGACGCTAGCGCAAATGGCATATCAATAATCTCAACCTGTTCCATTATATACCATTGTTGTTTTTGTTTAAGTTCATACTGAAGTATGGTACCGGCACTCAATTTATCATGCATAACTATACCGGTTATACGTCCCAATTTCTCATCCAACAGCGCACATTTATTTTTTTTGGGTGCATAATGTTTTAAAATAATACCAAAATGTCTATTCATTTCTTTTTCTTATTTTTTATTGCAGTAACAATCTTTTATACCATCTTAACGTGACCAGAACAGAGAAGCTAGTACTTTGTGAAATTAAATCTCTGATTACAAATCATTGATTATTATCAAGCAATTACCATAGATTTAAAAATAATTACCCATATAAAAGGATATTTTTATGAAGAAAATAAATGTGCCTTATTTATTTCTTATTTTACTCACCTACATTACAGCAATATGTGCCGAAGCACCACAACTGACCATTGTTGTGGTGTTTGATCAATGCGCATTGCGCAACTTAGAAAAAACACGTCCATACCTCAAAGGAGGATTACGATTTTTAGTCGATGAAGGAATATATTATACACAAGCACATACACCTTATGCATGGCCTGCAACCGGACCGGGACATGCAACATTAAACACAGGAACCGTGCCGGCAACACATGGCATTATTAATAATGCATGGGCAAACCAAAAATATGAACGTGTGAATTGTGATGATGATACAGCAGAACGTGCTGCTGTTTTTGGGCCCAATGGCTTACTTGATTATGGCAAATCACCACATTATATCATGGTCGATGGTATTTCAGACCAATTAGTTATGCAAAAACAACAACACAAAAACTATAATGTTTTTGCCGTTTCGGGTAAAAGTCGATCTGCTATTTGTGCTGCAAATAAATTAGGAAAAGCAATTTGGCTTGATCCCAAAACCGGTATGTTCACTTCAAGTAAAGCGTATTATAATGAATTGCCATCTTGGCTAAAAAATTTTAATGCACGCAAAAAAATTAAAAATCAAAAATACATCTGGCAATTGCAACATGGATGTTTGCCTGCAGCATATCGATTTGCAAATGCACACAACTATAAAGGTACACAAGCGGGCAAAACAATGATAAACCGATCCTTTTGCTTGAGTGAAAAAAACAAACAACACGAAGAGTTCATGCAAACACCTCAAGCAAATCAACTGGTATTTGATGCCGCACTTGCATGTATTGATGAACATTTTTGCAAATGCAATTCAGATGAAAAAATGTTGTTATGGGTACTGCCAAGCGCACTCGATAAACTGGGCCATAGCTATGGATCCGATAGCATTGAAGTGATTGATATGATATATCACTTTGACAGACAACTGAAAAAATTCATGGATTGCGTTAATACAAAAACACGCAAACGAAATATTTTATGGGCTATGACTTCTGATCATGGTATTTGCCCAATACCCGAACAGCTCAGAGACGAAGGTTACTTCAGCGCTCGCCGCATCATGGGACCGGAAATTATAAAACAACTGAATACACATATAAAAGCGAAATTTGATCTGGAAAATGTCGCTATCTTTTTAAATGGCAGCAATTTATACGTAAATGATCCATTACTCAAATCACTTGAAAAAAAGAAACGCAAAGAGATTAAAAAAGAAATTAAATCATTTATTTGCAAACAACCGGGCATCAAACAAATTTGGACACTTAAAGAATTACAAAAACTATACCTACCTCCGGGAAGCATCGAATCTTATTTTAAAAATCAACTTTTTGCAGGTCGCAGCAGCAGTTTTATTGTGCAGTCATATCCATATAACTATGTCACACGTCACCCAAAGGGAACCGGACATCGAAGCCCATATGAGTATGATACACATATTCCATTAATCATTTATCAACGAGCAAACTATCAACGGAAAGTAATTCATGAACGTGTTACCAATACACAATTTGCACCGACATTAGCACACATTCTTGAAGCGCCCAGACCATCTGCATCTACTGCTGATATCTTGCCCGGCATTATATTCAAAGAGGACCCCTGTTTTTAAATAAATTTTATATATTATAAAATCCATAATAATCTAAAGGAAAATCTTATGGCGCTACCATTACATCATAGCAGCAATAGTCTTTCTGACAAAAATCGCATTCAATTGACAGCGGTTTTGAATAAAACATTAGCATCACTCTCTGATTTGTATGCTCAAATAAAAAATGCTCATTGGAATGTCAAAGGAATGAATTTTATCGCCTTGCATAAACTGTTTGATGAAATAGCAGAAGAGGTTGAAGATCAAGTTGATATTGTAGCAGAACGCATTACCGCATTGGGAGGTACTGCTTTGGGTACATTGCCGGAAGTAGTAAAAAACAGTCAATTACGTCCATATCCAATTGATATTTATGCTGCAAAAGATCACCTTGAACATCTATCACACAACTTTGCTATTCTTGGCGAATTAGCTCGAAAAAATACTCAAGAAGCTATGGACCTTGGTGATGAAGCCACTGCTGATATCTATATCGCCTTGACAAGACTTCTTGACAAGAATCTTTGGTTCTTAGAAGCTCATTTACAAAAATAATATGTGAACAGTTTTTAAAAATTTTTTGTATAGCAATGATCACTATAGATGAAATACATTTGCCCATTTTGTCATCAAGTATGTTCAAACAATTCTTAAATAGAATGTAATAATCCAAGTGCAAAAAACAAAGCAATTTACCTATTTTGTCATCCTCGAAGAGGATCCAGCGATGACCGGCCTAATGTTAATAAAGTCTTGGTTAATGATGTGCATTGTCTAAAGAATATTATAAAGTAAAATTTAAAAACATTAGAAACCAATTCAATTTTTAAATGAACAAACTTTTTTTGCCAAGTATTCCTCTAGATCACACCGGTTTCCGCTGGATCCCCTTCGAGGATGACAAAATGGGCAAATTTACTTATTTTTTACTTAGATAATTATCACATACTATTCAAAAGCTATGTGATAATTATTTTAAAAAGAGTTTCTTCTAAAATAAGTTATTAAATCTGTGAGTGCGTAAGATAAATAACTTTATATATTTTTATAGTTCAGAATGTTTAAATTGATAAGCATCTTTTAGCATCTGCATATCTTCATCATTAATATCTGATCGGCAATTTGGGCAGCTGTTCAAGTTATGTTGCGTTGCATCATAAAGACAGTCAGCATGAAAATTATGTTCACCATGAGTACAATGCAAGGTAACTTTATATGGCCACACACCGTCACATGAATCCAAGCATATTGAACATTCAACCGTTTCAATAGTAGCAGGATCTGCATCACCATCATTCAAAATTGATAAAACATGATCTATATCTGTTGAACTTAATTGAACATTACAAGTAGGACAATCAAAACGATTTTGCTCAACCCACTTCTTCATGCAGTTCGTATGACACACATGAAAATCACCATTACAACCGGTTGCAATTATATCTTGTTCATCTTTACTCATTTCGCCTTTGCACACACCGCACAATTTTGTTTGATTAATATACCGTTTAACCATTTGTACTGTTTGTTCATACTTCGGCTTAATGAATTCGATCGACTGGTGATATAACGAAGACAACGCTATCAGCATTGCACAGAATGTCTCTTTTAACATGATAAAAACCTCCAAAGTTAATAACCTCATGATACTCTCAAGTTATCCCTGAAAAACGATTAAATCAAATGGATGTATAGTAATACAAATAGATAAAATTCTAATTGAATTTCCAATACTTTAAAACAATATAATTTGCCACATGATATCGCATATGCTACATATGTAATTAAAATTTCTTTGAACATAGAAGAAAGGAAATAGTATGTATAAAAAAGGCCTACTTATCATGACACTTATTTCAAATATTAGCCTGTCAAATCAACTGTTCAGCCCATTAATCGAAAAAGCTCTCGAACTTGCTGCCCAATGGCATGAAAACACTTATCGCCGTGATCAATGGCGCACTGCCCCATTTAACTTTAAAGATAATACGCAACCAAAAACACCTGTATTAATGCATTTAACTTCAGTAGGATTTATATTACAACGAGCAGGATTCGATGATGTAACTGTTGCAGCAGGCATTTTACATGACATCATTGAAGATGGCAATAAAGACAATCAAACATTCAGTTATGAACAGCTCAAACAACATATGGGTGTTGAAATTGCTGACATAGTTATGAATCTTTCAGAGACTAAAACAGATAACGATGGCAACAAATTATCATGGAAAATACGTAAAGATGAGTACCTTGAAAAATTAAGCTCCGCACCACTGAATGTACTTGCTATTAGTTTAGCTGATAAAATTCATAATTTATGGAGTTTTAATCAAGGAATGCACCATGGCGTTACACATTTTAAAGCTGACCCAAAAGAACAAATATGGTTTTATAGTTCCGTATTAAATTTAGCAAAAAAACATAAAACTGATAAACGTATTGCGCAATTGATAGATGAATTTGAAGCGCAATTAGATCAATTTAAATCAGCCATTGAACAACAATAGCTGATCATTTCTTTATTCAGTGCGCACTCGCTTTCTTTCCGGTTGATCTTCATCATCAATTAAAGATGGATCAATTCTGAAATACCTTTGTATCTCTTCAGGAAGTGTATTAAACAATGCATAATCCTCTTGAGTAGTAATAGGATTTGCATCTTTTTTCAAAAGAGCTATTAAATTCATTGCTGCAAAAATAGTACTGCATTTTGTATGCAATACAGACTCAATATCGAATAAACTTGAAACATCAATAATAGTACCTATATTAGGTAAACCTAATTCATTAAGAGTAAAACCTCTAATAGAAGCCCGAGAGTCAGGACCATCAGCACTATGATCTTGATCATCACGCATTGCAATAATTAAAGTATCTGCTGAACTCAAATCTATCTTTTTATCTAAAACAATATCTGGAAAAAATCGCGTTGAATTTCGATTAAACTCGCCTATAACTTTGCCGCTTTTAGTACAGACATCAACCGAATCCCAAGAAAATTTAAATATAAATGGCCCTTTTTCACAAACATGCAGATCACCTGGTTTAACTTTTACATGCTTTACATCTTTATATTCCGGACTCAAAATATTCATTTCATCATTTTCAGAAGAGGACATAAAATAGCTACTATCCGGATTTAATGTTATTTGAGAATATGGAAAAGATGCAATATAAGATCTTAGGCCGGTTTTCCTATACAGCTTTATTTTTGAATCACCATCTATCTCAAGAATATTCTGAGCAATTAACGTCTGTAATTCCGGTGCTAATGCATTAACCAATTGCAACTGATCAAACTTTGCATCAATATCTTTATCTACATATTTTTGCATATGAGACTTAGATGAAATTCTATGAGCAAACAAGGATGAACAAGCTTCAACAAGTAAACCGATATGCAAATAATCCGCACCCAACAAAGGAACGATTAAAGTATCATCAGTCCGGCAATGAAAATCCAAAGCACCCATTAACTCACTCTTTATCAGATTTAAAAGCTCTTTTGATTGCAAACACCCTTGAGACTCTTCTGAACGCAATGCCGCATTTAAAAAACTGCTTTTAGTCAATAAGGACAAGGCACGAATAGTATTTTTTGTATTGTTACTGTCAATACCCAAAACAAACTGTTGCAAACTATCTTTTAAATCTACTCCTTTTGTATCCTTGAACATATGCTCAAATGTTTCACTTAATGTCAAATGATTTCGATGTAACCTAAATGCATCACCATCAAGGGTAATATTAACTTCATCATCAGTTACTTTTTCAACACCAACTATATCAAGCTGTGTATCGGCAGCAAATGAAACCGATGCAATGAATACAAATAACAGCAAACTGTATTTTCTCTTTTGCATGATAAACCCTTATTTAAGATTATTTTTTATTCGCACCCAATACTAGGCAAAAATAAAACAAAAATAAAGCTTTAGTAAAATCAGGTTATTTTCTATAATCCCATATCGGCAAAAAATGCTGTATCATTCGGTTCACGACCAAGAAAATCACGAAGCATTACATTCGGATCAACACTGCCGCCACGGCCAATAACACAGTTGACATATTTCTGTCCTATTTCAGGATTGAGCAAACCATCCTTTTTGATTTGAGCAAAGATATCAAGCGCAAAAACCTTTGACCACAAATAACCATAATATTTTGCTGCGTATTCAGTCAGATGACCAAAAGATGCAAAAAAATGTGCTTCAGGAATTACATGCTGATGTACTATAATTTCTTCACGCAATTTCTTTTGTATTTCTTGCACATCTTTATCCTCACCCGGCAAGTGATAAGCTAAAGAAAGTAGAGCAAGAAAACTTTGTCTTTGCACAAAGTGACCGGTATCGATATGCTTTACTGCTAAAATCTTATCAATTAAATCATCTGATAGCGGTTCACCCGTTTGATAATGTTCACTGACTAATGTGAGCATATCTTTATCCCATAGCCATTCTTCTAACATTTGAGATGGCAATTCAACAAAGTCAACTTTTGTTTCATAACCGGATAAACTTGCCATATGAGTACGACCCAAAATACCATGTAATGCATGACCAAACTCATGAAAAAAAGTTTGCACATCTGCACGTTTAAGCAATGGCGGTTTGTCACCCTGTGCTTTTGGAAAATTTGCAACAATAGCACTCACACCAACATTCGGATTATTATCTTTACCAAACACTGTTGGTACGATAGTGATATTACATGCATGAGAATATTTGTTTTTACGAGGATACAGATCCATTAAAATATAACCCAACAATTGATCTGTCTTGACATCATATACTTTTAAAGCTCGCACATCATTGGACCATAGCTTGTGCACAACCACCTCTTCAAAACGCAATGAAAAGAATGATTCATAAATAGATAACAGCCCTTCAATTGTTTTTTCCACAGGAAAATATTCAGCTATTTCAAGTTCATCAACAGCAAATTTTTGTTTTTTATACTGTTCTTTTACAAATGCAATATCCCACGGATAAAGTTTGTTTTCAACCAGCTCAAAACTTGCAGGCAATGCGGCAGTCATATCGGCAAATTCTTGCGCCTCTTTTTTGGAAGCACGCATAATTAAATGATTCAAAAATGATTGTGCTCGTTCAGGCGATTGTACCATTTGATTTTCAAGATCAAGTTGTGCATAACTTTCAAAGCCAAGCAACTTTGCCAATTGATCACGCTTTGCAATGATATCTTTAAGAATAAGTTCATTTGCAGGATATGCACGATTTGAAAATGCAAGATACAGTTTTTTGCGAGTGTGTGCATTGGTGCAGTTTTGCATTACATTATGATATGTAGGATAATCAACACCGACAATATAGTTGCCATCTCTTGTTACTTTAAGTCCATGGATAAAATCATCCGATAGGCCGGCAAGTTCATCTTTGCTAACAATGATAGCACTGCTATCGGCAGCAATATTTTTTGAAAAATCCTGACTTAATTGATTAATCTCTTTTTTTAATTGTTTAACCCGACTTAATTGATCATCAGACAATTCAAGGCCATTGCGCTTGAACTCTTTCATCTTTTCATCTAAAAAGTACTGCTGCTCATCTGTTAATGTTTCTTGTTGCATGTTGCCATCAATATACTCTTTGAATGCTTCATACAATTTTTTATTACTCATCACATCAACAACATATGCTTTTATTTTAGCTGAAGCTTCATGAGCCGCTTCTCGTATATCTTCTTGTGGACTGACCATTTCAAGTAATTCAATAACGCGAGCTCCTATAGCAAAATCAGAAAGTCCCAAAACATTATCAAGTGGTTTTACGGTATTTTCAAAAGTACGCTCTTTATCTAAAATTTCTAGAATAGTTTTAATTCTTTTTTTTGCTTGTCGGATATACAGTTTACTTTTTTTTTCAATCTGACTTGCATTCTGTGGAAACAGACGAACCACATCTCGAATTGATATCACGTTATATAACTCCTGAGGTATTGATGGCATGACGCGCATATAACTTATTGTCACGGCTAAAAGTACACATGCACACCACATAATTAATTTTTGTTGCTTCATTTAATTCATCCATTATTTTTTAAGAATTCTTCGATACCCTTCGACAGAGCTTACGTCTTCGCAAAGCTTCGCCGCACACGGCAGGACAGGCTTTCGCTTTGCTCAACTCAGGATAAACGCATTTAAATTTTAATTTAAAAGACATTGTTGTAAAATTTATTCGCTCTTTATAACAATAAACATTTTTTTCATTTTGTCATCCCTGAAGGGGATCCAGCGGTAACCGGCATGATCTTGAATAAGATTAAGCCAGAGTGATTTTATATTTTTTTTATGAACTATCTTAAAATCATTCTGACAATATTACTTTAATCATTGAAAACGCTTTTGGCCTGGATCCCCTTCAGGGATGACAAAATGGGAAATTATTTCATTTATAGTGAGCATTGTTATGCAAGTAAATTTAAATGCATTTACACTAATCCTGAACTTGTCGAAAAATCACAGTCCCATATCCTCAAAGAATGCTTCATCATTCGGTTCACGACCCAAAAAGTTACGCAACAGTTCATTTGGATGAGCGCTACCACCACGACCAATAACTTCTTTAATATATTTCTGACCAATTTCAGGATTAAGCAAACCATGTTTTTTAATTTGAGCAAACATATCAAGCGCAAAAACCTTTGACCATAAATAACCATAATACTTAGGGCCATAACCGGTAAGATGACCAAATGAAGCAAACATATGCGTTTCGGGGATATAAGCAATGTTCTGCACTATTTCTTGACTTAACTTCTTGTAGATATCATTTATATCTTTTTGCGCTCCCGGAGCATAATAGTCAAGTGCTAATTTTGAAAGCATGCCCTGACGCTGAACAAAATTTCCGGTTCTTAAATTCTTTAATTTTAATATATTGTCAATCAAACGATCCGGCAATGGCTCACCTGTTTTATAATGACCACTGACCATTTTAAGCATATCTTTATCAAACATCCATTCTTCTAACATTTGTGATGGCAATTCAACAAAGTCACGTTTAACATGTGTTCCTGAAAATGATGCCATTTCTGTTCTACCCAATAACGCATGCAATGCATGGCCAAATTCATGGAAAAAAGTACTTACATCAGAACGTTTGAATAATGGTGGTTTGTCACCTTGTGCTTTAGGGAAATTTGCCATAACCAATGAAAACCCAACCGTTGGTTTGCCATCAGCATCATATGTCGTTGGATTAATACTCAAATGTGCAGCATGTGAATATTTATTGCATCGTGGGTATAGATCTAACAACAAGCGACCTAAAAGTTGATCATTTTTTGCGTCATATACTTCCAACATGCGCACATCATCTGACCATAATCCCGGTGCAGGAACCTCTTTAAATCGCAATGATAAAAATTGTTCATAAATAGAAAGTAAACCTTTAATAGTCTGTGCAACAGGAAAATATTCTGCAATCTCTTGCTCATCAATATCAAAATGTTTCTTTTTATATTTTTGTAATGCAAATGAAACATCCCATGGATAAAACTTTTCATTTTCATCTAATGTTATCGATTCGGGCAACTCTCTTTTGAGCTCTTCATATTCCTGTTGTTCTTTAACTGCAGCACGCTTTATTAAATTATCAATAAATGCATAGGCATGCTCAGGAGATCCTACCATTTGATCATCAAGATTCAGATGAGCAAAACTTGCAAAGCCTAACAACTTTGCCAACTCATCCCGTTTTGCAATAATTTCTTTGAGAATTTCCTCATTTACCGGATATGCACGATTACTAAATGCGATAGAAAGACGTTTTCTGGTATCTCTATTTGTACAATTTTCTAAAACTTCAAACACTGTTGGATAGTCAACACCCAAAATATATTTACCATCATCAGTTTTTTTAAGTGCATCTATAAATTCATCACTCAGGCCACTTAGCGCAGAACGATCAACTTCAATACTACTTTGATCAACTGCAATATTTTTGCCAAACTCTAATGATAAATCTGTAAGCTCTTTTTTTATTTTTTTTACTTGTTCAAGTTTTTCATCCGACAAATTCAAACCACTGCGTTTGAAATCTTCTATTGCTTCATCAAAATAATATTTTTGCTCTTGTGTTAATTGCTCATTTTTCATATTGCCTTGAGCATAGGCCTGAAATGCTTGGTATAGTTTTTTATCAAGCATAATATCAACAAAAAACGCACTAATCTGTGATAACATTTTTTGAGCAGCATTGCGCATCTCTTCATTTGGATGCAGATATTGAATAGTAGCTACCGCTGAAGAAAAAATAGCCAAATCAGCAAGGCTCGTTGCATCATCAAGTGCTTTTACCGTATTTGCAAAAGTTCGTTGCTCATCGGGGACCTTCTTAACTTCATCTATCTTTTGTTTTACATCATCAATATAAATATGTGTACGTCTTTCAATTTCACTGACCGATGTAGGAAATATCCCTATCATCTCTTTTGCCGAATCTAATTGATGCAAGTTGCGCATAACTGCCGGCCGCATGCGCATAGCAGAAATAATTGCAACAGTCGCACACATTAATAATAAACAAATAACAATCTTATTGAACATAACTCGACTTCCTTTTAAATTTAAACTCATATAACTTGTATAGCATAACGCACATTGATTTTTTTTTCAGCAATATTAACGGGATATTTTGACGAAGTACATAAACCTTTGCATACTATCACAGATAAATTTTGTATTTTTTGTGAAAGGTTCTTCAAATGCGTATCCTAATTTCATTATTTCTATTATACTGTTTTCCTCTTTTTTGTTCAGATAACGTGACATCAACATTACTAGAAGGCAAACTGTGTATTCCTTATAGTAAATTGTGCACTGTGGATGAACTTGGCCCATATAAAGAACCATGTCTCACAGCATTTGGAGCAAAAGAATCTACAGATAAAGACAAAAAATTATGGATTAGAATTAAAGCATTTTCTGAAAAATCCCGCGATTGGCACTACTGGGGGCATGAACAGATTAACAAAAAATCAACTGATCTGAATGAATCATTTCCCTCATATATTCCATTACATTTATTGCTATCAGCTGATTATAATGAGCCACTCATCTTAAATTTTTTCATTAACAAGAAAGTTTTTATAGCAAAATTAAAATTTGATCAGGAAGATTATAAAACTCCTCCATTCAACCATCCTGCAACGATACTGCACCGTCTTATAATACGGCATAAAGCATTTTACAAAATACAAGCAGAGCGATCAAAAAGGTATCGCGATTCAAAAAAAAGATCTAAATCTAAATCTACTTGTTTGGGATCACAGTTGAATACAAGCCCAAGGCTAAGTGCTCCAATTCTTTAAATTGTCGATTCTTTTGATTTTTCCCGTAAGGTAGTATATTTTTGTCTGTATATTTTTTCACGTTCTTGTGAAGACAAAAGCTCTTTAGACCAAAAAATGACCTCCATAGAATCCTCTGCATGGTCACGAGCAGCTTCAAGGCTTTTTTGCTGTTCTTTTTCTTTTTCAATCCACCATTGTAATTCAGCAATATGCTTTTCGATTACTGATCCTTCTTGAGCTGTATAACTTAAACATACAAAAAGTAATAAGATGAATAATGTATAGTTCATAGCAAAAGCTCCTCTATAAATTTATGAGAGTAGATCACATCACTTATATACAATGCAATAAAACAGATTTTTTATCTAAAAACATTTTTGACGCAATGTAAAAATACCTGCATACTACATGAGTAAAAGGATATACAAATTTCACAAAGGATGTATATGCATTTTTATTGTCTATGCGTTGCAGTATTCATACCTATTTTATCTCATACTATGTCGTCACTTGGCCAAATAAAACCATCTAGATTTGCAGAAATATTAAAAAGAAATGAATTGACACTTGCACACACTAAACACCAATTAGAAGAAACTGTTACTAAAAAACAGCGTAAGAATCGCCAAAATAGAATCAATGAATTAAGATTTAACCAAAAAAAACAAAAACCATCAATCGTATTATTGGATGGTTGCGGCTTTAAATACCCGATTCATCCTAATATATATCCTTATCCCTATCCAAACACAAAAACACTAGATCTAAAACTTTTAATCAAAAGACAAAAACTCTTTTTACAAACTTTAGATTGCTTAAATAAAGTGAATATAACTATTTTACAACGTGCACTCAAGCATCTACCTAGAAAAAAAGCGGAAATTGATGTCGCTCTTCAATCATCACTAAACATACAGATAGCAACGTTAAATACTCTAATTTTTTTCGACTCAAAAGCGCAAGAACGACCAAAAAAATATTTATCTGAAGGAGATTTTTTGGAAGTTTACGCCCACCAATTTGAGTTAGCCCAAAAACTTGAACGAGAAGTCACTGCATTTGAAGAAGCACAAAAAGAACAACAAAAAATATTAACACTAGCAGAACTTACACAACAAGCTGCGTCAAGTAAGTAAGATTATTTTGATATTTTTTGTACTAACTTCTGCATCTGATTACGCAATGCAATCGCTTTTTCAAATTCAAGATTCTCTGCCGCTTGCACCATCTCATCTTTAAGTTCTGCAATGCGTTGCTCAAGTTCATCTTGAGAAAAGTTCTTTTTATTTTTCTTTTTGTTAGCCTTTGAGGCTTCTGCAATCGCTTTTTGAATATTACTGATACTTTTAACCACTTCACGTTTTACCGTTTTTGGCGTGATATTATGTGCTTTGTTAAAAGCTAATTGAATTTCACGTCGGCGATCTGTTTCATCAATTGCCGATTGCATTGATTTGGTGATTTTATCAGCATACATGATCACCTTACTTTCGGTGTTCCGTGCGGCACGGCCAATAGTTTGAATTAATGAACGTTTATCGCGCAAGAAACTTTCAATATCTGCATCCATAATTGCAACAAGCGCAACTTCCGGTAAATCCAAACCTTCACGCAGTAAATTCACACCAACTAAGCAATCAAACGTACCCAACCTCAATTTCTGTAACAACTCTGTCCGTTGTGGCGTTTTCAGTTCACTATGCAAATAACAAACTTTAATTTGACGATCTTCAAGATAATGAGCTAGCTCTTCGGCCAATTTTTTGGTCAATACTGTAACTAATGTACGAAAACCTTTATCGGCAGTTTGATTAATTTCATTAATTAAGTGATCAATTTGGCCAACACGTGATTGCACATGGACTTCAGGGTCAATCAAACCTGTTGGGCGAATGATTTGTTCTGCAATGGTATCCGATTGTTGAATCTCATACGGTCCCGGTGTTGCTGAGACAAATACCACATTATTAAAATACGTTTCAATTTCTTCAAATTGCAACGGACGATTATCAAATGCTGACGGCAAACGAAAACCAAAATCAATCAATGATTTCTTACGTGAACGATCTCCTGCATACATTCCTCGTAATTGCGGAACCGCAATATGTGACTCATCAATCATTAACAGGAAATCATTATCTTCATAAAAATCAAATAGAGTATACGGCCTTTCACCAGATTTACGACCATCAAAATGTACTGAATAGTTCTCAATACCGGAGCAATAACCAACCTCTTGCAACATTTCAATATCATGCGAAACTCGTTGCTTAATGCGCTCTTGATATAATGGATTTTTAACTTGTGGCGCCCATTGCTGCAACTCCGATTTGATACTTCTTATTGCACCATCTATACGATTTTGTGGTGTTACAAAATGCTTTGCAGGGAACACAATAGTGTTATCCAACTCCATTTGCACATTATTATTCTGTTTTGACACCCATTGCATTGCTTCAATAGTATTGCCAAAAAGCTCGATTCTCAATTTATCTTTTTGATACGGTAAATTAACTTCAATAGCATTACCCAAAACTTGCATGGTGCCCGATGCACGCTGTACATCATTGCGCACATATTGAATCGCAACTAACTTTTGCAACAGCTCTTTACGTGAAATATTTTGACCAACCTTCAGATGAAATGCCAAACTACGATAATCCTCAGGATTACCTAATGAATAGATACATGAAACCGAAGCGATGACAATCGTATCGCGACGATTAACCATCGAAGCGGTTGCCTCAACGCGCAAACGTTCAATCTCACTATTTACTTTTGTCTCTTTTGGCACATACACATCTTGTGCCGGCAGATATGATTCCGGTTGATAATAGTCATAATAACTGACAAAATAACATACTTTGTTTTCAGGAAAAAATTGACAAAACTCCTCATAAAGCTGAGCAGCCAATGTTTTATTTGGTGATAAAATCAATACAGGTTTATCCTGATTTGCAATCACATTTGCCATGGTAAATGTTTTGCCCGAGCCGGTTACACCTAAAAGTGTCGATTTACCTGGCCTATTTTGGCTTAATTTCTCAATTGCTTTGCCCTGATCGCCAGAGACCGGAAATGGTGAGTGAAGTTTAAACAGTTTATTTTTCATACCCATAATTATAACATAAAATTCAAAAAATGCAGATTTTTGACTTACGGATATTATTATTCTAAATTGATTTTTATATATTTTTAAGCTAAGGAGCCCTGTAATGCTATCTCTTTTACTCCTTTGTTGCCTATCAACATTTCATCTTTCTGCTGCTGATAAAGCTTCCAATCAAAAAAAATTAGTCCTACCTGCCAATATTGCAAAAGCTATCGCATGGCACCAAGGCATGTCATATGGCCCTACCTATAGCCAAGAAAAATCTGATAAAGGGATAGTACATGCATTCTGCCTTAATGCTCACCACCAAATAGGCGTAGTTAAACTCAATAATAACAGTTTAACTTTTTCATTTTGCGATAAAGTCCGTTTTGAAATACCAGATATAGCCAAATATCCTCAACGCTACTTCATCTATCGCTCATCCTATGATCAACAAGCTGAACAACAAATCGAAAAAACGCATGCACAATGCAAAAATATTCAACAATCATCTTCAGCGAAAAGCGCACTCAAACGATATAAAAGAATCATTAAAAAAGAACAAGAAAAACTTGGCAGTTATACTAAAGATATCGCGCCCTATGCATCAGCTTATCTTATTGATCTAGAAAAATGGGCTGAAATACATACAGAATCCACCTAAAAGGACCATTTAAACCCTAGCAAACCTCATAATCTTATCTTAGGACAAAGGCCGTCAATTTGACAAATAGAAAATAAACATGTAATCTTAAAGACATATCCTAATGTTATAAAAATAAGGTTATAATCTATGATATCAATAAAAAAACAGGCTTTTTTATCTGTTTCTATTTTATTTAGCAGCAGTATAACATTTTGTGCTGATTCCCAAGCCGGCACAGAGCTAATACAGGTAACATCCACCTCATATCCATTTAATGGCAAGCAACAGAGTGTCAAACTAAAAAAAGATACACTCATAAAAATGCCCTATGTACGTGCATTATTACAACAACCTCAAGATTATGACAATCCAATGACATATAGCAAAAATAGATTATATCTAGACTTTAAATCCCCTCAAGAAGAAAATATATTTCTTCTTTTATATACTCTATTACAAAGAATACAACCTGAAGATACTATGTACGATATTCTTCAACAGATTCAACAGCACTACCCTCATAGCATTAAAAATATCAATGAGACTCTGGCTATTGCACATAAATATTTGAGTATTACATCTGCACTTAATACATTACGAGAATTGAATGCACAACCTCTGATTAAAGAGCTTGGAGCAACAAAAGAACAAATACACAAAGATTTTTTTACACCTGACACAAAAATTGAATTGTTAATTTTATCAGTAATTCGTGCAGAAAAAAAATCTATTAAAATCGCTTGCTATAAATTCAATAATGAACATATCGTCGAAGAATTACACAAAGCTCATAAGCGTGGCGTTAAGGTAGAAGTCATTGTAGATAAAACCAATAATTCAGATGATATCATTCAATTATTTAAACTATATAAAATTCCTTATTATGAATGGAATGACCCTGAAAGATCCAAGGCTATCATGCATGCTAAGTTTATGTTGTGTGAACAAAACATTCTAGACCAATCATTAATCTTGTCCGGTTCATATAATTTTACTCATGCTGCAGAACTTTGGAATACAGAACATATGAGCGTATATAATAACAAAGCTTCTTACAACAAATTTAAAGATCAATTTCAACATCTAAAGCAACAATCACGCCCGGTGGTCAAAGGGATTGAAGATGAAAAACACCTTGCTGCATTAGCTCAAGACTATGAACATCAATTAGTAGAAAAATACACACCGGAAGCCTATAACATCTTAAAGGCATTTAAACTGGAAAAAGAATTACAAGATATCGTGCGATATGCACAAGAAATAAAAGCCGCAAGAACCTTAGGCTCAAAACGTTCATCTGATAACAGATCACCAAATGAGCAAAACCTACATAAAAGATCAAGATCTTAATGCAAAAAAACAGCTAAATACAGGTAAACAACATTTTTGTTGCAATTTGTCATTTATATGTTATATTTAAAACAGTTAGTTTTCATATTGTTTTATTCAAAAAATAGAGGTATTAATCATGAATAAACTATTTTTAGCTTTAAGCTTAGTCTGTATTGCAGGAAATATATCTGCTGCTGACACTGAAAAAAGTAAAAAACGAATGACACGCGAAGAGCGTGCAGCATTAGCATTACAAAAAGCTATGGACGCAAAAGAAAGAGGTAAACGTAAAACTTATAAAAAAAGCATCGAATCAAGCGCAAAGCTTGAACGTCCGACAGCAATTCTTTTTGTTGCACAAGACAAAACAAAAAAGAAAGAACAAAAACTGAGCTCTCGCACAATGAAAAGATATATTAAGCGATTAGAACGTGCAGTAAATAATCCACGCGCTTCAGAAGGCACAAAAAAGGGATGCTCAATATTATTGGCCGATCTTTATAATGAATTATCAAAAAAAGACAAAAAGCTTATCTCTAAAGCTCATGAATGGAAACAAAAAGCAACTGGTCTGCAAATGGAACAACTGGATGAAACTAAAGTTGCAGAAACTTTAGAAAAAAATCCAAACGAGTACACTCTTGAAGAAGCTGATGCACTTGATTTTGAGCAATTTGTGCTTGTTATGAAAGCTCAGATCAATCAAAAGTAATTAAATATTAAATGGAGGTTATAGCATGTATAAAAAAATAAAAGCAGTTTTATTCTGTATTATTGTTGCGGGTATAAATAACAATGCACAAGCATCATCAAAAAACTGGATGTATGCCGGCTTGGCAGCAACAGTTGCAACTGCATGCTATTACACCTACCAAAATTACAATCAATCTTTATTTTCAAATTATAACAGATCGTTATTTGGCAATTTTTATACACGTGCAAAACAATGGATACCATCTTGGCCAACAAGCACCGTTAAAAATACAGATCCTGGCAGCATTGCATCTACAAGTTCTGATGGCTCTTCTAGTGATGAAGAAACTCAAGATAATACAATAAAAAAAGTATCATTACTACAACGAACCAATTCGATCTTGATTAAAAGAAACAGCGGAAGAGAAGAAACTATTTCACTACAGACCAATTTACTATTGCAACAATCATTGCGTCGATCAGTGACAAACCTTACAAAGTTTGAACCTAATGGCATAGCAGGCCAATTGACAGACATTTGTTTGGCCTCAATATATGAAGACAATTTTAACAACAATAAGATTATTACATTTTTCAATGAACACCTGGAACTTAAAAACAGCGATATTCATAGATGGGCAAAAAAGTTCATGAAAAATAATGCATCTGTCATGTCACGTATAATCAATGCGATTGAAGATAATGATTACCAAAAAGAACTTATCGTTTTAAATCCATCACGTATAAGACGACTGGAAAAACAGGTTCCTGAAAATAAGAATAATCATTTATTCAAACGAATAAAAAAAGAAGCATTAGACAAAAGAAAAGAACTAAAGCAAGAACTTGAAGAAAATATTAATACAATTAAAGATGACGTGATTAATGAGCAAGGCAAATTATTGACTGAACTAACAAAAAATCCGGCATTCAAAGCGTTAGCTTATACCGACAAAGGCAAAGAGCCGGCTGCTGATCAAAGTTAGATTCACAAAAAACATTGATAAAATTGAATCAATTTTTGGGCTAAAACTGCAGGTTTATAGTTTTGGCCTGTTTCATGTGCATATTCTGATAACAGGCTTAATTGTTCAGGGCTATGCGCTAATTCCTTAATAACATCTACCATTTCACCTTCATTTACAACGATATAACCATTTTGCGCCTGTTTTATTATATCTCGTTGCCCTGCACCATCAAAAGCAATTACCGGAGCTCCTGCAGCCATAGCTTCAGCTAAAACTAGCCCTTGTGTGTCTGTTTTTGATGGAAAAAGAAACATATCAGCTGATTGATATGCTTGTTCAATTTCATTCTTTGATGGTTTATATATAAATTGCACGACATCTTTTGGCAATCTTAACTGCTCAAATGCATACTCACGCAAATGGTCATACTCAACGCCAAAACCGATTAATTTCAACTGAAACAAAACATTTTGTTCGATTAATTGTTGTGCAACGTGCAATATCGCTTTTATATTTTTCTCTTTGGTCATGCGACTCACAACCAACAAATGCAACATACCATTCTCAACCGGACGCTTTTTTATATGTGTCGGCAAAAATATGGATAATAATCCACTCGGTATAACCTTTATTGGTGTTTCAATTGTATTATCGATTAAATAATCCTGAATCGATGAACTTGGCGCTATAATACCATCAACCTGTCTACAAAACTTTAATACACTATATGTCGTTATTTTTTTCACAAATGCTTGAGGCAATGGAATATAGTGAGCGTATGCCTCATATATAGTGTGATAGGTAAATATCATCGGAATATGCATCTGCTTTGCAACTTGCATTGCACTATGACCTAATAAAAAAGGATGATGTACATGCACAATGTCCGGTTTGATTTCTGAAATCAACTGTCGTATCTGTTTTTTAGCACGCCATGGAATGGCCATATGATTTTTTTTATATATAAACGTAATTGGACAATACAATCGCTTTACCCACGTAGGATCTTGATAATTTTTACCTGAAAAATCCAAGGTAATGAGCGTAACTATATGACCTAATTTTTGCAGTGCATCAACTTGTGCATTTATAGAGCTGACAACACCGCCACTATAAGGACTATAATTATTAGTAACCATTACTATGTTCATATATTATCCAAATTAATAATCTAATATGCAATAGATCAACAACATGAAACTAATGCGCTATGATCACTTTTTTTTATTATAGTTAATATTTTTGGCATTAAAAAAAGAATAAGAAAAAAACTATAAGACATTGAAAAAACCTATACGCTAAAAAATGGAATTTCCCTTAGTATAAAGGTTTTTTTCATCATCTGCAAAACGATTATGGAAACGTTTTCACTCCCAATTTTGCCCAATCAGCATTAAATGTATCAATACCTTTATCAGTCAAAACATGATTTGTTGATTTCTCCAAAACCGCAAGAGGCACTGTTGCTGCATCTGCACCTGCTATAATCGCTTCATGCAAATGGCGCACACCTCTGATCGACGCGGCCAAAATTTGTGTTTCATATGCATAATCATCAATAACATCACGCAATTCAATTAATAAATCTTTTCCCTCAACATCAATATCATCCCATCTGCCGATAAATGGTGAAATATAGGTAACGCCCAACTTACACATAAACAAACTTTGTACCAAACTAAAAACAAGCGTTATATTCAATTTGACCCCCTCATCAACCAACTGTGCAATAACTGGATAATAATCACGATGACATGGAATTTTCACCAAAATATTATCCGCAAGTGATGCAATCGCTTTTGCTTGTTTATACACTTTTTTTGGATCTTGCTCTGTGACTTCAACACTGATTTCGCCATCAGGAAGCAAATCGCAAATCTCCAACACTCTTTTTTTTGGATTTTTACCCTCTTTTGCCAAATGACTTGGATTAGTAGTTACTCCATCAATTAACCCGGTGCCAGCCCATTCTTTTATTGCGGCAACATCGGCTGTATCGAGAAATAGTTTCATTAGTCTTCCTTTATTTATGCGATAGATAGATACATCATCTATAGCATAAAAAGATAAGATCTCAAATAGATTAAAGTACTTATATAAAAAAATATTTACAATTATAAAATCAATCTGATAGAATAAAAGTATAAAAAACCAATGAAGCATTTAATTTTTAGGGGAAAAAATGAAGTTATATGCAATACTCAGCTTATTCCTGTGTGTATGCACCATGCATGGATATTTTACACCACCGGCAGGACCGCAAAATGAAACAATTGATCAAGCAAAAACTCGCTTTGAACAAATGGCCGTACGCCAAATAAATAACATAGATATGTCAACACTCACTGAAAATCAACTACATGCTTTTAAAGAACTTTCTCAATCAATATTCCATAGAGAAATTGCAAGCGCCGGCTGCTTTAGCCAAGCAAACCGACGGAAATACGAAGTAATGTATCAAAAAATTGGTGAAATTGAATGTTGTCACAAAAGGATATTTTAATGAAAAAATTAATTATTTTATTAAGCTTCATAACAGCAAACTTATATACAAATCCACCAAAAAATTCCTACCCTACTCTACATGAAGAACAAGTTACATTGGCCGAAAAAGCTGCAACCAAAGCTATAGCATTGGCAAGAAAAAAAGAAATTAATGCCAGCAGACTTGAAATAAAAAAAGCATTAAATGCAATTGCCGGATTCAATACTCTATCCCTATTTGCATCAAATGAAAAAATGAACAAACAAGCCGAAAATCGAATTCAACAACATGCTCAGCGCCTTGAAAATGTAAGAACTGCTATAGAAATTGCTGAAGACTTAAACACTAAGCATGAACAATTAAACAAATCAGATACAAATACGGCCAATGCGTCATCAGAAAATAAAACAAAACAAGAAAAAGGCATCAAAAGACGCCTGGATAATCTTTTTGATAAAGTAAGAAATAAAGTAAAATCAGTAACGTCCCTACCGCACTAACCCTTCAGTCTCTATAACCACCGGAGGCACCGGACATTGCGACGTTCGTAGAACATAAATAAGTATAAATCCGGTAATAAGAGCCAGCAACACGAAGATTTGTTTTGTTGTCATCATCTTTTTTCCTTTATATTTGCTCAATTATACTCTCTTGTTTATGATACAAATAACATATACAACAAAAAAAAAGCGATAGTTTTTTATAAACTATCGCTTTTTTTTATTTTTAAAACGACCCGGTTACTTGACACCTTCAAATACTTTTTTGATAGATGCCAATGAACCGACTAATGAACTTGCTTCATAAGGAACCAAAATCATTTTGTCATTTTTACCTTCCATCATTTGCGGCAACGTTTTGATATATTGCATTGCAATCATGTATGGCATTGGATCACCATTAGGAATCGAAGTTTGCACCATCTTAATCGCTTCGGTTTCTGCTTTTGTGATTCTAAGCCGCGCATCTGCTGCACCTTCAGCACGCCTTATCTCTGCTTCTGCTTCTCCTTGAGCACGTAAAATGTTAGATTCTTTAACACCTTCTGCCTCTAAAATTGCGGCACGTTTGGTACCTTCAGATTCCAAAATAATTGCACGACGATCACGCTCTGCACGCATCTGTTTTTCCATTGCATGACGAATATCAATCGGTGGATTAACCTCTTGCAATTCTACACGGTTAACCTTCACACCCCATTTATCCGTTGCTTCATCTAAAATAATGCGCAAACGCTCATTAATTTGTGAACGCGAAACCAAACTCTCATCAAGTTCCATTGAACCGATAACATCACGCAATGTAGTCTGTGTTAATTTTTCAATAGCTTCTGATAAGTTTGAGACTTCATAAACTGCAGCTTTAGGATCAGTAATTTGATAATAAAGCAATGCATTAATTTCCATCGTTACGTTATCTCGAGTAATTACATTTTGCTTTGGAAAATCATACACCGCTTCACGCAAATCAATGCGATACGTATGGCGCGTATAACGATAATACCGTTTACCCTCAGACTGTTCTACATAGGTCCATGACACTCCACGCGGGATCTCTATGAATGGAATAACAAAATGCAAGCCGGGCAATAATGTGCGATCATATTTACCCAATTTTTCGATTACAATCGCTTCCGCTTGACGTACCAAGTAAACTGCACGCATCAAGAATGTGATAAGAAATATAAAAACGGCCCCAAAAAAGATAATAAAGCCGTAAGGAATCATGTTGAACATAATATGTTCCTTTCAATGAAAAATTATTAAAAGATATTTTTATTTGTTTAAATCGAAGGAACGAACAATTACATGTGCCCCTCGTACATCAATCACCTCTACCGGACAACCGACAGCAATAATCTCATCATGCATTGTTTTATAGGCCCACACCTGGCCACCAATATGCACATAACCAAATCTATTTAATGTTGCCGGTGTTACCACCACACCTTTTTTCCCTTGCATAGCATACACATTTGAATGATGATGTTTATTCCCACTCTGTTTTCTCACCCATTTGTTGAGCACAAAAAAAGCCGCAATGCTTGAAACAATAAATATAATTGCTTGATCAAACATCGTTATACACAATGCGCTCGCAAAAGATGTGATTAATGCACCAAAAGAGAATGATAAGAAATAAAATAGCCCCGGACTGCCAAGTTCAAACAGTAAGAAAAATAGAGCAACGATGAGCCAAAAAAAGATATAATTGTTCATTGAAGCACCTCCCATAGTTGTAGTATAGAAGTGAAAAGATTACATTTTTAATTATACCTATTTTTTCATAAAAGGCAAGATGGTAAGATTCCAAATGGAACTTATTAATTTAAAAATTGCACAAAAAAAGAGCCCGCAATAAATCGAGCTCTTTTTTTTCAAACGTAATGTTTTTATTCAGAAGCAGATCTATCCCATTCTTCTTGAGACATGAATGTCGGCTTTTGAGGCAAACTCTTGTTTTCTATAAATTCTTTATAATTGTCTACTACAACTGTAGCACCCTTATCTCGCAACAATTCTTCAGCAACTTTGTTATTTACCGACAATGCTGCACCTAATGGACTGAACACTCCATCATGCGCATTAAGTAACTCTAACTCCATATCGGCAACTAAACTTTCAACCTTGTCATTATCATCTTTAGAAGCAATTGCATTTATCAAAATCTCTAGAGTTTCCCCTTGAAACCTTTGTTGATCAAACGCTAATTCTGCCGCAAACAATTGACCGGCTGAAACAGCCAATAAAGAAAGTAATATCATTTTTTTCATGACATCTCCTACCCGCCCATTTTTTTAAGGACTTTTAAGGTGTTTCTCACCCTGTTTTATACTTAGAGCCAGACCATCCAGCTCTTTATTTTAATTTCATAATAGCAATTAATGGGGGGGGGGCATTGCAAGACTTTTTTATAAAAAATCTTATTAAACTGGGGCTTTTCGTCAATTCAGGTGTTTTTTGTCAAAAATGAAGACATCTTTGCTTTTCAACCATGGAAAAAATGAAACAGATCGTTGATCATTATTTAATTTGCTGAAAACACCACACAACTAGAAAACCTCTTTTGTTACGCGGAGCACATCAAGAGTGATAAGCTGAATCAGCTCTTTGAAGGAGTTTCTCTATTTTTTCTAATTTCAGATTCCAAAAAATTATTCCACAAACTCTGGCAACATCAATCTGTTCACGTGGAGTCCTATTCAGCTTAAGCATCGTAGACCCTTTACCAATACCAACCACCTGCTGAACTGGAATCTTTCTGCCTAAAAGACCATGTTTTTCATCATCTGAAAGAGCTTGCAAAACTCTTTTCACTTCTTCAGTGTCCATGTCATTAATTGCATACATCAACTTTTGAAGATGAATATCATGAGCATGACCTACTGTTGGTGTTTCACGAATCTCAACATTATCAGCACTCATAACCGGACAACCATACAACAAAGACAATAGTCCTACAAAAATATAGGTAAAAGATTTTATACGCATATACATCTTAATATCCTTTCAGGTAAATGCTCTATTTTTGTCATACATATTTATTTAAAAATTATAATAATTATACCAAATATAAGCATTTTATTAAGTATAAGCCTAATTCCATAGATTTTTCCAAACCAATTCATATAAAATTTGATATTGCAGGCAAGCGCTCGAAAAAATGTGATGAGGTAAGCATGAAAAAAATTATGATAGGTATCAACATCATGAGCTTGTTACAATTGATGCTGCTGCCAGGATGCTTTATTCCATCACGATATTTAATGCGCAAGAATATTTTCATTGTGCAACCTCGAGAAAAACCTACAACATTCAGCCTAACCAACAATCACACTATTACTATCTGGCTACACGGAACCCGCCTGTTTAGCCGCCCATTGTATAATCGACACTTTCAATGCCAACCCGGACTAACATTGGCAAGAACTATTGATACCCATTATAAACTATATACTATCGCACACACATTAGTTGATGCAGATCCACAGCGATTTCATCACGATAATTTTTATATATTTGGCTGGTCCGGAAAGCTATGCTTTTTAGAACGTGAATATGCAGCTGATAAACTATATATAAGTTTATTACAATTAATACAAAACTATAAAGCCATACATGGCATAAAACCTAAAATCCGTATTATCGCACACAGCCATGGCGGAAACGTTGCACTGAACTTAGCAAATTTAGCCAAAAATGAAGACGAACTGAATATTACTGAACTGATCTTAATGGCATGCCCGGTGCAAGGAAAGACAAAACATTTAGCACAACATCCCATGTTTGAAAAAATATATGTTCTTTATTCAGCTCTTGATCTCATACAGATTCTTGATCCTCAAGGTATGTATAAGCATAAAGGCAAATCATGTGGACTGTTTTCAAAAAGACAATTCTTTCATCAACCGAATTTGGCACAAATGAAGGTAAAAATTAATCGTCGAGCAATTATGCATTCAGAATTTTCTCATCCACAATTTTTGCGCCTATTGCCCCGCATTTTAGATGAAATCGATGCATGGAATAAAAATATTATCTATAACGAAGATCCTAACAAAATCTGTAAGTTACTCTGCGTTTACACCGACCGTACACCAATAAAAAAAATGCAGCATTAAGCACAACCTGAAGCCTCTTTTTCTTCATGTAATAATTCATCATCGAAAAATTGTGCCCATTTCAAACAATCCGGCAAATCTACATATATCTCTTTTTCTTCTTTGGTTACCATATATGGTTGCTTACTTTGCCATGCCGGCAGCGCTTTGTACATTAAGAATTTTAATTGATTCAATGAAAGTTGCGGCAATAAGCGATGGGATAATGGTAACAACAAAATACGCTTATTAGTACCAATCAATAGCCCATCTTCCGCTCTGTTATAATCAATAGATCTAATAAACTCACCCTGCTGACGCTTAAATATTATTTCCTTAAGCACTCCTTTGACAAGATTATAGATCAATACTCGCCTAGTAGTCTTGACCAACAGCTCATCTTCCGCTTTATTATAAACAGCTGAATAAACAGGATCATCCTCTTGAAACTTAATATCTATATCCTTAATAATCGATTTATTCTCAATATCATAAATCAATACTCGCTTATTAGTCGCAATTAACAGCTCATCTTCCGCTCTGTTATAATTAATCGATCTGATAAGCTCATCATACTGACCCTCAAATCCTGCATTTTTGAATGTTTTTTTTTTAACATCATAAATCAATACTCGATAGTTAGTTCTAATCAAGATCTCATTTTTTACTTTGCTATCAATAACTGACTCGATACTACGTTCACAACCACAAAATTCAAACTCTATATTCTCAATAATCGATTTATTCTCAATATCATGAATTCTCAATACTCGCTTGTTAGTCGTAATCAAGAGCTCATTTTTCACTTTGCTATCAATAACTGAGGTAATACATTCAAAAAAAAGGTAGTTCCCAATCTCAAAAGGTCTATCAAACCCTGCATGCTCAACAATCAATTTATTTTCAATATTATAAACCAATGCTCGATAGTTAGTTCCAATCAACACCTCATTTTTCACTTTGTTATAAGCAACTGAGTTGATATTTTCTCTTGCCAGAAGCCTAACACCTATATCTTCTATTAATCTTTTTTTCACATCATATCTCAATACTCGTCTATTAAGTCCAATCCACAGCACATCTTGTAGTTTGTTACAACAAATTGACCTGAAACGCATATCCGTTTTTAACAATAAAAGATCTAAATTAATTATTATTCGTGATTGCATTGCGTCAAACAGAGGTTTAACATCAAGCAGTTGCTTAACTTCATGTTCCAGTTCAACAGGCAAAGTTTCAATTCCTGTTAACTCAATTTCTTTTAATTCTTTTGCTATTCTTGCAGCACATAATTTTTGCACCCCTGCAAGATTTAAATAATCTGCTTTTTTGTATAACCGGTTCAATTGCTCATCAGATAAAGCATTAATCTGTTCAGTTAATTTTTCTTGATCTTCTTCAGAAACAAGTTTTAAAACTTGCATCAGTAACTTTACATCACCAGCTGAATCACTGCACAAAATACTCGATACGCCTTGCGTTAACAATTTATCCGATGCAACTGAAATGCCACAATCATCTGCGCAATTTTGCAACAAAGGTACATTTTGAAAACAATCTGCTTTTGTTACAACCTGCTCACCGGTCAATTGATGTTCTAAAGTTATTTCTTTTTCATCATTATTTTTTCTATTAATGACAACATCCCACAGACACGCTCTTTGCGCCATTGCGGCAATGTTATTAATATTTTCCGCTAAAACTGACGTTCTATTTTTTCTCTTTTTTTTATCTCTTGTTCTATATTCATGCAAGATAAAATATGCAATAACCGGCAAACGCTCACTTACTTGCATTTTATCATTTGTATATAAAGCCAATTTGCCTTCATCATTCAGCTCTCGTATTTGTCTATGCACAAATACATTCAATTTTCTATCTGATTCAGACTCGTGACTCAATATTCCTTGAACAACACTACTTACATTCGCTACATCTGCTGCAAACAGTGATTGCGCGGGAAAAAGCAAGAATAATACTAAAAAAAATCTATTCATTGATACATACATATACAGACCTCCAAAAAAAATAAAAAAAATGTTTTCATATACTAATATCCAGCATCATAACAAAATATATAAAAATGTTTATTAGAATAAGGTGCATATGGCACTTCAAAGCAATTTAATACCTGAAAAACAGCTATTCGCCCCCATTTTTGCCATTTTTTCCATTATGTTATAAACTAAGAGCATGAAGTTTATAAAAAGAACCTGCTTATTCCTCATTTCTTGCGTCATTTGTGCATTCTCGTTCATCAATAAAACAGTTGAACAGAACAAATCATTGGTGTTGAATGCCAAACGCCCAATTGTTACTATTTGGGTTCATGGCACTAAACTTACGCCAACAATCGTATTAAAGCGTTTCTTTTATCGTATTCCGGGAATGCATAAAGCAAGTGCATATGACATCCAATATCATAAACGAACCATTGTTGATTTATTGTGTAAAACTGACGCAAATAATTATCAATTTGAGAACTTCTACATTTTTGGCTGGAATGGAAAATTATGCTTTAATCAAAGAAAGTGTGCAGCACAAGAACTTTATGACAGCGTTCAAGAAATCATCAAAGAACATACCAATATTTTAGGTGTACCACCGTTTATTCGTATAATTACGCATAGCCATGGTGGTAATGTTGCATTAAACTTGGCAAAAATACAAAAAAAGAAAAATCCTATCGTAATTGATGAACTTATTTTATTAGCCTGCCCTGTACAACATAAAACAAAAAAATTAATTCAAAACGATTGCTTTAAAAAAGTATATGCTTTTTATTCTGCGGGAGATATGTTCCAAGTTATTGATCCACAAGGATGGTACAAAAAAGGAAAAAGCAACAGAACTTTTTCTGAACGCCGCTTTGAACACCATAAAAAACTTCGCCAAGCACGCATTAAAATTAACGGACGTCCATTAATGCATATCGATTTCATTTGGACAAATTTCCTTCAACATTTGCCCTTACTATGCAATACAATCGATACATATTATCAAACCATTGCACCTGACCAACTTCACATGACAAAACAACTTGATATTCGCACTAAATTAAATCCAATCATTATAGATAAAAAATTACTATAACCTTTTGTTTTTTAAAGAATTATTTAGTTTATTGAAAAAGCCAATCAAAAAATAATACATTACATAGCATGAAGATCAAAAACATACTGTTGCTTTGTGCATGTATATTCATTTGCGCAAAAGCTGCAACACATGAAAATTCACAATCAAAAAAAAAAGAGATCACCATCACCATTTGGGTGCATGGTAGCAATATCACTCCGGATTTAATTCTACGCAATTTTTTTTATCATCAAAAAGGTATGGTCAACGCACTGCAATACCGTTCGCCACGTTATCATGCTCGCGTTATTGCAGAAGTTTTAAGTGAAGCCGATCCAAAAAAATATCAAATGGAAAACTTCTATTTTTATGGATGGTCAGGAGCATTATGCTATGACAAGCGCGAAGAGACTGCCCGTTCATTATACTTAGCAATTTTAGAATTAAAAAATATATACTCAAAAAAGTATCCTAATACCGATTTGAAAATTCGTATCATTACACATAGCCATGGTGGCAATGTTGCACTCAATCTATGTCCGGCACAAAAGAATGATACACCATTGATTATTGATGAACTCATTATGCTAGCAGCACCGGTACAACTTGCTACAAAAGATTTAGCACAAAACAGCTGTTTTAAAAAAATATACTCTTTTTATTCCGGCACTGATCTCTATCAAATTTTAGATTTTCAACGTGTGCGCAAAAAACGACGCACGCTCAAAATATATTCCGAACGCCGATTTGATGAATTTGATAACGTGCGTCAAGCAAAAGTAAAATTGAACTGCTGGTCTCTTATGCATATCGAGTTTTTACTCAAAAAATTTCTGCGTCATCTTCCACTACTCACAAAAGAACTTGATGCTCTTTATGATTCATTGGATGACAATGCAAAAAAACGGGAAAAACTACTGCACATTAAATCTGACAGAAAAGGCAATGCCTATATACGCACAAAAGTGTTTAGGCGATAAAATTAATCTTGCTTTAGCTTTTTACTTTTCGCACATTCAATATTGAAGTGCATAATTTAAATCAAAGCCAGTATCCTGTAAAA